>CAZHBU010000011.1:17448-43350 GCA_964530865.1 uncultured Sulfurospirillum sp. | reverse complement strand
TTGATGAGATGATTCGTATGGTAGATGCAATGCAATTTACTGATGAGCATGGTGAAGTATGTGCTGCTGGATGGCAAAAAGGTGATGAAGGCATGAAAGCTACGACTCGAGGTGTTGCTGAGTATCTTGGCAAACACGAAGACGATTTATAACAATTATCTAAGGTAGGGAGAAATCCCTACTTACAAAAACTACAACTATCAACTGAAGCTATTACATCAAGTCTATCTATAGTTGTGCCTCTACTTTTTTCTAATAGGTTTTGAAAATTTATTAGATTTTCATCATAATCTAAATCTTCAACACAACCACAATTTTTACATGCAATATGAATATGAGGACGTGATAGATAATCATATCTCATTTTAGCATTTGGCATATTAATCTCTATAACTATACCTTCTTCTTTCAATAAATTTATATTTTTATAGACTGTTGCCAATGAAATAGTAGGATTCTCTTCTCTTATACCACTATACATCTCTTCCATAGTTGGATGCGTTTTTTTACTTAACTCTTTTAAAACTGCAACCCTTTGAGGTGTTGCCTTTAATCCACTGTTTTTTAAAACTGTTAAAAATTCCATACTTATCCTCTACTATTTTTTTTTATTTTTTTTGCAATCTGTTCTGGTAAAATCTCTAAGTACTCTTCCACTAAATAAGTATTGCCATGTTTTATAAATTCATCTTTGTACTCAAAACTACTAACTTTTACGTTATCCCATGCAAAGTCATTTTTAAGGCAAGTTATAGTTGAACCTACTCCTCCTACTTTGCTACTATCGCTTATAATAAACCAATCATTATAGTTATGAGATAATTCTTCTAGCATTTCTTTATCTATAGGCTTAACAAATCTCAAATCTAAAACAGCACAATCTAAGCCATCTTTTTTCAATATTTTTGCTACTTCAATTGCTCTTCCTACACCATTTCCATAACCAATAAGGAGTGTTTTACTAGTCCCTTTTTTTAAGAGTTGAGCTTTTCCTAACTCAAAAGGTAAATCTTCTACATCTCCGCAATCTAAAAATGAACCTCTTGGGTATCGTAAAGAACAGGGTCCAATATGTTTATAAGCATACTCTACTGCTCTATACATACTCTTATTATCTCTTGGAGCAAACAGAGTCATATTTGGTATAGCACTTAGGTATGAAATATCAAATACTCCTTGATGAGTCTCTCCATCTTCTCCAACTATTCCAGCACGGTCCAATGCAAAAACAACATTTAAATTCATAATACAAGCATCATGAATCACTTGATCGTAAGCACGTTGTAAAAATGTAGAGTAAATAGTAATAAAAGGCTTAAAGCCCTCTTTTGCCATAGCACTCATTGATGTTACAGCATGTTGTTCAGCAATAGCAACATCCCAGAAACGTTCAGGAAACTCACTTATAAGTCTACTCAAACCTGTTCCTGTTGGCATAGCAGCAGTTACACCAACTACGTTTTCATTCTCTTTTGCAAGTTTTGAAAGAGCATCACTATAAACAATAGTTGTACTCTTCTTTCCACTACTATTTTTAGTTGATTTGCCACTATCTATATCAAAAGGACCAACACCATGCCAGTTCTCTTCATAACCTTCTGCAATCTCATAGCCTTTACCCTTAAGCGTTTGTGCGTGTATAATTACTGGTCTCTTTAAATTTTTGGCTAACTCATAAGCACGTATTAACTCTTCTACATTATGTCCATCAACTGGACCTATATAGTCAATTCCCAACTCTTCAAAAAGCATTCCTGGTGTTATAAGTTTCAAGCTCTCTTCAAACTTTTTAGCCATATAAGTTGCACTTTCAGGTAAGTACTGCAAAACATGCTCTGTTTTTTTCTTAACTTTTTGGAAAAAATCTCCTGCTATTGCATGCGAAAGAAACTTGCTAATTGCTCCGATAGGTTTTGCTATACTCATTTTATTGTCATTTAAGACGATTATTACTGGTAGTTTTATATCACCCAATTCATTGAGTGCCTCATACGCCATGCCTGCTGTCATAGATCCATCACCTATGAGGGCAATAGGAACTCTTGAGTCTTGCTCATTTTTAAGTTTTATAGATTTTGCGGCTCCAAGAGCTAATGAAATAGAAGTAGAACTATGCCCTGCTATAAAATAATCATAATCAGATTCACTAGGTTTTGTGTAGCCACTAATACCATCGAACTCTCTTAGTGTTGAAAAACTATCCCATCTGTCAGTAATAAGTTTATGGGCATATGATTGATGTGAAACATCAAATATAAATGGATCTTTTTTAGCATCAAAAACATAATGCATCGCTACAATTAGCTCTACTGCACCTACATTGCTACTAAGATGACCACCATTTTTACTCACAGTTTCTATAATTTTTTTACGAAGAGTTACACAGATGTCTTTTAACTCTTCCACTGATTTGCCTTTAACTTCTAACATTTTATCCATTTTCTATTAAATTCTTTACTTTTTCTAATCTTGTAGATATATTTCCATCTAAATTACCTACATCACTCAAAACCACAACTCCACCTTCTGTAATTGCACTATCTCCATCTACTCTTATATTGTCAATAGTTGAATACTTCTCTTTTAATGACTCAAGATCTTTTGGGTTAACTTTTAGTTTTATACTCTTTGCATCTTTCAACTCTTCAATAAGTTTTTTAGAAAGTGCTGCTGCAATCTCACTGCTTGATTGCTTTAACTCTTTTAAAATAACTTCTTTAGCAACTTCTATAGCTGTATCAGATAACTCACTCTCTATACTCTTTAAAAATGTGTTACCTTTTTTGGACTCCTCTTCAAGTGTATTGATTGAGGTTAAAAATTTCTCTTTTATCTCTTGTGTGCTAGATTCTAAATCTTCTTTAGCCTTTTGATAACCTTTTTCATATGAGCTTTGCGACTCACGTTGTAGCTCATTTTCTAGCCTATTGTTGAAATCTGCTTCTTGTTTCTCTATTTGCATCTGTAACTTTATGATATTAGTTGAGAGTTCATCACTTTTTTTAAGTAACTCCTCGATAAACTTATTTTGTTGTTCATCTATCTGTACTACTGGTTCACTCTTCTGCACTTTTACTTGTTCTTTTTTAACTATTTCATTGACATTTTCTTTAGTTGCAACTGTCTCTTCTTGCTCATGTACACTTGTAACTCCACCAAGAACTTTAAAATGATAAGGCTCTATAGTATGATTTTTAGCAGTCTGGGTATCTATTATATTTTTCATCAATCTATCATCTCTTCAGCTTCACCTACTTGAATGACACCTTGTTCTGAAAGTTTTTGAACTTCATCAACTATACGTCTTTGAGTCTCTTCAACATCCTTTACTCTAACAGCTCCTAAGAAACTCATCTCTTCCAAGAAAGCCTCTTGTGCACGTTGCGACATGTTTTCTAAGAACTTATCTCGAAGCTCCTCTGCTGCTCCTTTAAGAGCTACCATTAAGTCTTTTTTATCTGCAACTTTAAGTATCTCACGAATTGCTGTAGAGTCTAGCTTCATAATATCTTCAAAAGTAAACATCATCTCTTTAATAGTATTTGCAAGCTCTTCATCTGTCTGTTCAATGTAGGCAATGGTAGACTTTGAAGCTTTTTGACCAAGACGATTAAGTATTTCGGCCACCGCTCTAGGACCTCCAACTTCAACTTTATATGAAGTAAGAGATTCAAGTTTATTTTCTAATACAGCCGATACTCTTTTGACAACCGATGGAGAAATATCTCCAAGATTTGCCATACGAATAGTAACTTCACTCTTAAGCTCATCAGGGAAAAATGAGATAGTCTCTGCTGCACTTGTTGGATCCATATGAGCAAGTATAAGTGCTACAGTTTGAGGATGTTCGTTTACAATAAAATCTGCAAGTTGTTGTGGTTTGATTTGTGAAAGATAACCAAAACTCTGCGTATTTTCCATACTCTTTGAGAGTTTATCCATAATTTTTTGAGCTGCTTCACTTCCAAAAGTACGATAAAGAATCTCTTTAGCATACTCCATACCGCCACTTCTAATATATTGATTTGACTGGAGAATCGCATAAAACTCTTCTAAGACTGCATTTGCAACAGCTTTATCTATATTTTTTACCGTTGCAATATACTTTGAAATATCTGTTACTATATCTATCTCCATGTGAGAGAAAAGATTTGTAGTTGTATCTTCACCCAATTGTATAAGTAAAATTGCGACCTTTTCAGTCATACTTAATTCATCATATTGAATTTTTTGTTCATCTGAAAGCTTCACTTTGCACCTCCATCTGCACCTTTTGAGTGAAAATCATAGTCACTCTCATTTCTTATCATAGTTTGTAAAAGACCTGCTATTTCTTCACTTTTATCATCAGCAAGAGATTTTAACTTTTCTAAAAGAACATCATATTTTAGCTCTTCTTCATTAAAATCATCACCAATACCCAATTGATCTTCTACTTTTTTACGAGCTTTTTTGAACTTCTCTAACGTATCTTCCGCACTATCTTCATCATCTTCTTCAAGTTTTATATCATCTGCATTAAAATCTTCTACATTATGTTCAATCATCTTCTGGCTAAATGGCTCTATTACTTTTTTATAAAAGAAGAAAAGTAAAAGTCCTGCTATAAGATACTTTATTATTGGGATTAGTGGTGCACTATAGTAAGTTAATTTATCTATAAAGTTTTGAGTAGGAGCTTTTGTTCCATCACGCGAAAGAGGTTTAAACTCAAAGTTACTGACTGTTACTTCATCTCCCCTATTGGCATTAAATCCAACTGTTTGCTTTACAATTTCATTTATTGATACCATCTGTGATTCACTTAAAGGAATGTACTCTAACTTATTTGTTTCAACTCCATCCGCATCTTTGCCAAAGTCATAATTGCCATCTACAACAACAGCTGTACTAAGCCTTTTTATTGTTGCAAATTCACCTTTTGTATTCGTTACTTTTTTTGAAATTTCATAATTTATAGTAGATGAACTTTTTTCATATTTTTCTTTAACTTTATTACTCTCTAGTCCTTGCACTGGCCCTATATTGCTAACAGCACCAGGAACTCCACCTACATCTTGTGGAGAATTTCCCTCTTTTTTCTCTTCAACTGTCTGCTCACTTCTTGGAACAGAATTTGGGTCATAAACTTCACTCATACTATCAACTCTAGCAAAATCAAAATCGATGGTGACTTTTGCTACAACCTTATCAACTCCACCAATAACAGGAGCTAATACATTTATGATTTTATCTTCTATATCTCTCTCAAAATCTTTTTTATATTTCATTTGAGATTTTACTAATTCGCCTTCAAAAGCTCCACTATCTTCGTCCCCTAAAGGAATACCATCTTGATCTACTATAGCAACATCAGCAGGAAGCAAATTAGTTATTGAAGCTGAAACTAAGTTTTTTATGCCTGTTATCTGTTTAAGTGAAAGTTTCATACCTCTGTTAATATTTAAGACTATTGAAGCTGTTGTAGGATTCTTCTTTTCTGCAAATACACTCTCTTTTGGAATAGCTATGTGAACACTTGCATTATCAATCGGTTGAAGTCCTTCAATTGTCCGAGAAAGTTCACCCTCTAATGCTCTTAAATATTTTATCTTTTGTTCAAAGTCTGTTGCACCAAATTCGTTCTTATCAAATATTTCAAATCCAACTTTGCTGTCTTTGGGAATACCAAGAGCTGCAATAGAGATTCTCTGCTTGTAAACCATACTTGATGGAACTGCTATAGTTCCTTCGTTTACAACTTTATATGGAACTCCATCTTTTTCTAATTGTTGGATTATAAGCGCAGAATCACCGGCATTTGTCTTGTCAAAAAGTATACTATATCCACTACCAACCATACTGTCTTTTGCTCTAAAAAGTAATAAAAATACAATAAAGCCAACCACTAAAAGAATTGAAACAAGCGCTACTATTCTCTGTCTGAGTGTAAAATTTTGAAAAAGTGTTGCTATTTGATCTAAAAGCGTCTTAAAGTCCATTTATGCCCTTATAAACTTCTATATATTTGAAAAAATCTTCTGTTTTGTTCAGGCGTGCCAATGGTTACTCTAATCGCATTCATACCATACGCTCCTAAATCTCTTACAATTATACCTTTTTTCAACAGATTTTGTGCAATATTAGAAGATTTTTTGCTATTATCATATTTTAAAGTTATAAAGTTAGTATAACTTGGTATAAAATCAAAGCCATTGCTCAAAGCAAACTCTTCATAACGAACCATCTCACTAAAGTTTTCTTTGATACAATTCTGAACAAATTCTTCATCTTTAAGTGCCTCTATACCAGCTCTAAGACTAAGTGTTGTAATGTTAAAAGGTGAGCGAAGTTTATGCAATGCTTTTATAATTTCCTCACTTGCAATCCCATATCCACACCTCATTCCACCAAGACCATATGCTTTAGAAAAAGTTCCAAGATAAAGAACATTTGAGAACTTCTCAATCATATCTTTTACATCAATTTTTTTATTTTTATCTTTCACACTTGCATACTCTTGATAAGCTCCATCAACAACCACTAATGTCTCTTCATCAATTTTTTCTAAAAATTCATAAACATCTTTTGTATCTAAACACTCTCCAAGAGGATTATTTGGTAAACATAAAAATAGAACCGATATATCAGGATTAGCTCTGTACATCTCTAAAAGCTCATCAAGATTATGTGTATGTGAAGGAGTTTTTAATATCTTTGTTCCTGTTTGACGACCGTAAATTTCATACATAGCAAAAGTAGTTCTTGCCATCAAAATTGATGTACTTTCATTTGCCTTTGATTGAAGTGCAAAGTTTATCACTTGGTCACTTCCAGCTCCTACAATAACGTTCTCACTTTTCACTTTAAATTTGTTTGCCAAGCCCTCTTTTAACTCATACATACTGTCATCAGGGTAAAGATTTGCTTTTTTTGCTTCATCTTTTAGAGCTTCAATAACTCTAGGACTACAACCTCTTGGGTTTTCATTGCTTGCAAGCTTTATGATATCTTTTACATCTATACCAAACTCTCGAACAACTAACTCTATTGGCTTACCTGCTTCATAAATCTTTAAATTATCTAATACGCTATTAAAATTCACTTTACTCTCCTGATTTGACGTAGCTTCCTAGCCACTTTATTTCATTTATGCCTTCATTGGCTTTCAAAACTCTCTGTACATTTTCATCATCTATATGCCCCTCAAAATCAAGATAAAAAACTGCTTGAAAACCACTCTCTTTTGTTGGACGTGACTCTATTTTTGTTATATTTACCTTTTCATTTTCAAAACTTTGTAAAAAGTGAACAAGTCCACCGGGTCTATTTTGTGTCTTTGCAAGTATAGAAGTTTTATTTTGAATACTTGGTTGATTTTTAAAATCGCTAAGTATAAAAAATCTAGTTTTATTTGCCAAATTGTCTTCAATTTTATCAAACAAAATCGGTACGTTATAAAGTTTTGCTGCTATATGCGAGCAAATAGATGCACTAGTAAGCTCGTTTGCTGCAAGTTTTGCAGAAGCTGCTGTTGATTTAGTTGGAACAAACTCAATATCTAAAAGCATATGCTCCTCTAAAAACTTTCTACACTGATTGTAGCCTTGAGGGTGAGAATAAATTCTTTTTATATCTTTTAAATTTTCACAAGTTGTAGCAAATGAATGATGGATATCCATATAAATTTCGGATACGATAAGTGAGTCAAACTTCCCAAGACAATCCAGCGTAATACCTACTGCCCCTTCTGTATTGTTCTCAATTGGAACTACTCCATACTTTGCTTCTTTGTTTGCTAAAACGTTGAAAACTGCTTCAATAGAGTTAAGAGCTATATAATTCCCCATTGCTCCAAAACGACTCTCCGCAACTTGATGAGTGTAACTTCCATCAGGCCCTAAAAATACAACTTTTTCTGGCATTTCCAAGTTTCTGCTAACAGCAAAAACTTCTAAAAATATAGCATCAATAGCTTTTGCATTCAACTTACCATCATTTAAATCTTTTAGACGATCAAGTATCTCTTTTTCCCGCTCAGGTCTATAGATAGAAGTTCCTGTTGTCTGCTTTGCAATTCCAATCGCTTCAACAGATTTCATACGCTGATTTAAAAGCTCTAAAATCTCATTATCAATACTATCTATCTGTTTTCTATATACATCAAGATTATCCATTTAAACATCCTATGTTTGATACTATTTTATCGATTGAACTCTCTACATATAGAGCCTCTTCTTTAGTTTTACACTTTCCACTCAAAACTAGTATTGTCTTTGCCCCAAGTTCTTTTATACCTACTAAATCACCAACTGCATCATCACTTATCATCTCTACTTTATCAAAACTCTTTACATGTAGAAGCTTTAAAGCTTCATTATAAAAAGCTCTGCTTGGCTTTCCTATCACTTCATAACTGCTACTTGTTGCATACGAAATCATCTTCATGATAGCCCCAACACCAGCATAACGTCGTCCATCTTTAGCGTATGTACTAGTTGCGTGCATACCAATAAGTTTTGCCCCACTCATGACCATCTCAATCATACTTGCATAATCTTCTGAGTTAAACTCTTTGCTGCTTGTTACCAAAATAGCTTCTGGATTTTTAATTGTATTTTCATAACCTAAAGACTCTATAACTTCTATAAACTCATCTGGTCCAAAACAGCAGATTCTCTTTACATGTAGAGAGTTTTTTAGCACCATAAAGGGATCAAGATAAGAATCAGCTGGTATATTAAAACCTAAATCTTTCAAAAAATTGTAAAATTCCATACTTGGTTTTTTTGTATTATTTGTCACAACAACAAATGGCTCTTTTAAACTGTTTATAAACTCTAAAGCACCGCTTATAGGTTGTTTGTGTTTATCATCTATAAGTGTACCTTGTACGTCTATTAGATACATACACCCTCATTTTTTATCATATCTTCAAAATTATCACGTTGACGTATAAGCTTCTCTTTGCCATCAATAATTGCTACTTCAGCTACTTTTGCTCTTGTGTTGTAGTTACTGCTCATAGTAAAACCATATGCACCTGCACTCTTTATAGCTAGTAGATCATCGTGTTTAGTTTTTGGCAAAACTCTATTTTTTGCAAAGAAATCTGTACTTTCACAAACTGGTCCAACTACGTCAGCTTCACTCTCATCACCTTCACTACCTATAACTTCGATCTTATGATAAGCACCATAAAGGCTAGGACGTCCTAAGTCATTCATAGCTCCATCAACAATAACAAATCTCTTTTTGCCATTGTTTTTTTCATAAAGAACTTTTGTCAAAAAAGTACCACAGTTTCCAACTAAAAATCTACCTGGTTCACACGTTAAAGTTATATCAAGTCCTGTTAGGTTTTCAAATATAGCTTGAGAATAATCATAAAGATTTAGCGTCTCTTCGCCTTCATAGTCAATTCCAACTCCACCGCCAACATCAAAAAACTTTATGTCTATTTTTAGTGACTGTAAGTTTCTTACCAAATCAGAAACCATTTTAGCAGCTTCACGAAATGGCTCAAGTTCAGTTATTTGACTTCCTATATGAAAGTGAATTCCAACGGGAACTAAGTTTTCTGAATTTTTTGCTTTTATGTACATTCTTTTTGCGCTATCTATATCTACACCAAACTTGTTATCATGAAGTCCTGTTGAGATATATGGATGAGTTTTTGCATCTATATTTGGGTTTACTCTTATGCTTATTCTTGCTTTGATTCCAAGCTCTTTTGCAATAGCTTCAACCCTGCCCATCTCCTCTTCACTCTCTAAGTTTATCATCAAAATATCTTCTTTTAGAGCTTCTCTTATCTCGTCATCCCTTTTTCCAACACCTGAAAATATTATCTTGTATCTTGCAACACCTACATGTAAAGCACGTTTTACTTCTCCTATAGATACACAATCACACCCTGCACCTAACTCTTTAAGATGCTTTAAAACCGATAAATTTGAGTTTGCTTTTACTGCATAGCATACTAAAGATTTTCTCGCTTTAAATGCTTCTTTTAGTTTTGTAAATTGTTCTGTTATATGATTAAAATCGTACACATAAAGTGGTGTACCATACTTGTTTGCTAATTCTCTAAATTCCATACATACCTCTATTTAGTAAAATAGACTTATTTTATCTAAAAATAGATTAATTTTCTTTGTAGTATTGCCTTAGTGCATAAATAGCGAGTAAGGATATAGGCAAAATAACTCCAAGTTCTGGGAAAATGACAGAAGTTGATGAGAGTTTAGTAAGTATAAAAAGAATACCCCAAGTAGAAAGTGTTATAAATATAAAAACAAAACTTAAAAATGCAACATTAAAAAATCGACTACTAATAGGCAGTCTATAAAAAAGAATCATCACCAAAAGAGGTGCAAAAAGAGGAAAAAGCAATTGTGAATAGAGTAGTGTTTTTACACGATCAAGATTTATATCTTGTGAAGCAAAAAAGCTCAGTGCATCGATTGTATCCATTATGGACATATTGTATTCACCTTTGTGAATATTTTCAATTATCTTTGGTCTAAAATCTTTTAGTGTTATGTATTTATCTTGTTTTACTTGTGTAAGTCCTTTGCTGTCTATTGACTTTACTTTGGGTTTAGTTTTTATAACTACATCTTGTAAAACCCAACTATTGTTATAAAAATAGCCTGTTTTCGCAGATATAATTTTTTCTAAATCATTATCATTGATGATGAAAATTTTGATTCCAGTTGCTTGTTTTTTTATTGGATCTAGCTCTTTAAAAAATATATACTCGTTGTCATTTTTGAGAAATAGACTTGTAGAGCTTGTAGCTATTGTGCTGTACTTTAATAAGTTTCTGCTGTATTCATAAGCATACGCAAAAGAGGTAAAATTAAGACTTATGTATACAAGAGAGATAGTTAAAGCTGATAAAAACAATGGTCTTACAACAGACTTTTTAGTGACTCCTATAGCATAAAGAGTAACTAATTCATTTGATTTTATCATGCCAAACTTAGTTACAATCATGGCAAAAACAATTGAGAGAGGTACAGAGTAGTTTACTGCATCGAGTGTTTTAAAAACCACATAAAGCAGTTGCAAGTTTGCAGAGTCAGGAAAATTTTTATAATTAGAAAGAATATCAATACCTACATAAAAAAACTCTAATGAAATAAATATAATAAAAAAGTTTTTTAAATAATTAAAAATTATGTATTTTTGATATAACTTCATTTTGTGACTTTCAATGTATATTTTGAAGAGATTGTACTTAACTCTTCATTTATAAGTCCTTTAGTAGCTTTTAAACCTATATCTAAAATTTCTTCAAGAGCATCTTTTTGTGGTTTTGGGAAATCAGACAAAACAAAGGAAGCAACATCACCTTTATAGTCTGGTTTACCAATACCAATTCGTACACGGTAGTAATCTTTGCCCATGTGTGCATCAATAGAACGTAATCCGTTATGTCCTCCATGACCTCCACCTATTTTGTAACGAAGTGTGCCAAAAGGTAAATCTAAATCATCATGAATTACGATGATACGTTCAGGTTTATAGTAGTCACTAACAGCTCGTACACTCTCCCCTGAGAGGTTCATGTAAGTATGTGGTTTTAGAAAAAGTATATCTTTTGATTTATAAAGCTCACCTCTAAAAGAGGCTTTGTTTATGTGAGTACAACTATGCTCATCAACTAATTTGTCGATGAGCATAAAACCGACATTGTGTCGGTTATTTTTATATTTGGAATCTGGGTTACCAAGTCCTACAATGAGAGTCATCTCTACTTTGCTTTAATAACTCCAGTTACTGCAACTCTATCTTCTTCCATGATTGTTACGTTAGCAGGAACCTCAATATCACGAATTAAAATAGAAGCACCAACATCAAGTCCACTTACGTCGAGAGTAAAGCTGTTTGGTAAATTCTCACCAGCACACTTAACTAAAAGACGTTTTTTAGAATTGATAAGGATACCTTTGTTTTTAACGCCTATAGGAGTTCCCTCTGTTTTAACTGGAATCAAGTACTTTGAAACTACTCCGTCTAAAACAACGCGTAAATCTACATGTAAAAGAATACTTGTCACTGGGTGTTTTTGGTAATCTTGAATAACTACTTTATACTCTGTTCCAGCTACTGTAACTGGGAATGCTAAAGATGTTTTGTTTTTCATTGCTCTTATGAATTCGTTTGATTTAAACGCAGCATTGATGTTTTCAACGCCTTTTCCATAGATGTTAGCAATTAGAAAACCATCTTTTCTCAAAGCTTTAGTAGCTTTTTTGTCAATACTCTCTCTAATAATACCTTCTAACATTTCTGTCCTTTTTAAAAATTTGAGGGCTAAGTATACTGAAAATTTACTTAAAATTTACTGTTTAAGCCCAATTATATCTTTATCCTCTTCTACATAATTTTTATCTTGACTTTTTGCTACTTTTTTCTCTGCTTCATAAAAATCCAATGCCATAAGTAAGTCATTTCTGCTTGTAGCTGAAATCAATGCTTCTGATTTTGAAATCTTTCCACCTGCATATAAATCTAAAAGAGCTTGATCAAAAGTTTGTGAACCATATACATCTTTTCCCTCTCTTAATGCCTCTGGAATCTCTCTATCTCGTCCTTCAAGTATAAGCGTCTCTATTCTTGAGTTTTTCACTAAAATTTCAACTGCAGCGATTCTTCCACCATCAACCGTTTTTACAAGTCTTTGCGAAGCTACTCCTTGCAAAACTGAAGCTAAAGACATTTTAATTCTATTTTGTTCATTTCCAGGGAACATTCCAATTATACGTCCTATCGTCTCTTTTGCATCAACTGTATGAAGGGTTGAAAAAACCAGGTGTCCAGTTTCTGCTGCATGCATTGCTATTTCTATAGTTTCTAAATCTCTCATCTCACCTACTAGTATAACATCAGGATCCTCACGTAAAGCAGCTCTGAGTGAATCACTAAAATTAATTGCATCTTGACCAATAGCTCTTTGGTTAACTATGCTTAAAGCATCTTTATATACAAATTCTACAGGATCTTCTATAGTAATGATATGTTTTTTTTGCGTTAAATTGATTTGATTAATCAAAGAAGCTAAAGTTGTTGTTTTACCACTTCCTGTTGGACCAGTTACCAAAATAAGACCACGTGAGATTCCACAAAAACTGTTTAATACGTCAGGAAGTTTAAGAGACTCAACTGTTGGCATAGTAGTAGGAATTGTACGAAAAACACCGCTTATTCCATCTACTTGAAAAAATAGATTTACACGAAATCTATAATCATCATTGAGTTTAAAAGTAAAATCCAAATTCTTTTTTTCAACTAATTCATCGAATCTTCCTCTTAAAAGCTCTTTTGCGAGAATTAAGCCATCATCATAAGATAGTATTTCTTTTGACATGGGTACTATCTCTCCGTTGATTCGCCCTCTTATATTTGCCCCACTTTTTATATGCAGGTCACTACCATCATATTCTATTAATTTACTTAGATAAAATCTAAGTCTTTTTGTCATCTCAAAAGTTAGAGATTCTACATCTACATTTTCTGCCATATTAAGTCTCCTTAGAATTCTTCCAATATCTCTTTAAAAGCATTTTTAAATGCTTTAAGCCCATCTTTTAAAAGTTCTTCATACACTTCTTGCATATCTATATTGTTATGTTTTAATTTATCAAAAAAATCTACATACTCTTTTGTAGGATTTACCTCTACTGGTTTACATGAATTCATAAAAGCTTTTATAGTTCCAAGAGGTGCAGTATTAACACAATTTTTATATAATAACTCTTTTATATAATAATCAGCTTCTAACAAATCACTCTTTACTCCAGTACTAGCAAATAAAGTTCTTACATTATTTAAACCATATGACTCTATAATATCATATATTTTTGTTGCATTATAGATACCAACTCTAAAAACAGGCATTTCTAAGTCTTTTAGTCTTTTATCTAGTTTACTATCAAATCTACTTACAAATACACTAATAACTCCACTTGGTAGTTTCTTTCTCACACCAAGTCTATCATTTGCTCTTTTAAATGCTTCTATGCACTCTTTTGCTTGGTTAGGAGAAAAGATTAATGTGGCATTGACATTAATCCCATCACTCATCAGCTCTTCCATTGCTTCATAACCAGCAGATGTTGCAGGAATTTTTATCATTACATTTTTATAACCAATTTTTTTATATAATTCTCGTCCTTCTTTGATAGTTGCTTTTGCATCATCACAAAAAGTAGGATCTACTTCTATTGAGATAAAACCATCATTTTGATTATCATAAAGTGACTTTAAACTAGTAGCTGCTATCTTTATATCTTCTACAGCTAACTTTTCATAAATCTCTTTTGCATCTAAGTTTTTTAGTCTCTTTCTTGTCTCTTGATAAGCAGAAGATGTTAAAAATGAAGATTTAAATATAGCAGGATTACTTGTAGCTCCATTGAAAACCTCTTTATCTAACAGCTCTACAAACTCACCTTTTAAAAAATCTCTCTCAACAAAATCGCACCATAATGAAAAATTCTCAACTCCATACATTATATTAACTCCAGTAACTGTTTCATATCTTTTGTATCAATGATTGCATTTGCCTCTTTTTTTAGTATCTCTTTTGCACAAAATGCTACTTTTAAATCTGCATAAACAAACATAGAACGGTCATTGGCTCCATCTCCAACCGCAATGGTATCAGCCTTACTAACTCCTAAAAACTTCTGAAGTCGTTGCATCATATCGCCTTTTGAAAAATCAAACATCATATCACCACCAACAAGTCCTGTTAGTTTTCCATCTTTCGCATGCAGTACATTTGAAAAATCTATGTCGTAACCTAAAATATCTTTTGCGTATCCTGTGGCATTTCTAAATCCACCGCTAAAAACAACTACTTTGTAACCTTTTGCTTTAAGACCTGCTATAGCCTCAAGTGCACCATTCATATAAGGTAAATTTTCACACACCTCATCAACTACTTTTGTATCAAGCCCTTTTAAAAGCTTTACTCTAGTTGTAAGACTCTCAAAAAAATCTAACTCACCTTGCATTGCAAGTTCTGTTATCTGTGAGACTTCCTCTTCAACACCCAATTTTGAGGCAAAAAAATCTATCGTTTCGCCATCCATAAGAGTTGAATCAAAATCAAATACGCATAATTTCATTATTTTATATCTTTACATGTGAAGAGAATAGGACTAGATATAAAACTAGTCCTATCAAGAATTAGAAATCCCTTTTTAGAAGAGATTCTACTTTAAGTATAGTAAGCATACTATCTTCACGCTTACCTATTCCGTATATCATGCCTTTATCACCACCAACACTATCAGGTGCTGGATCAATTCTATTGGCCTTGATTCTGATAGCCTCTGTGAGTCTATCTATCACAAAACCAGCAGTATTATCTTCGCCTTTCATAACTATATATCTAGTATCTCCCGTGTTATTCATAGGATTAAGATTAAACTTTCTTCTTAAATCTATAAGAGGGATAACGCTACCTCTTATGTTAAAGACTCCCAAAACATACTCAGGAACACTAGGAACTCTAGTAAACTCTATAGGCTTTATAATTTCCACTATATTTAAGATAGGAATTGCATACTCTTCATCACCTATTATAAAACCAACCAACTGAATGATATTCTCATCAGACTTATTTGGCTCATGTATCTGTTGCTGTTGCTTCTGTAGTATTTGATTTAATTTATCTGCCATAATATTACTCCGCTGTTAGTTTCGTGTTTTTACGTACCACATTCTCTAGGTACTCTGGTGAATAGGGCTTAGTAATGTACTCAGTCATTCCGGACTCTACACCTCTTAGCCTATCGGCTTTAGAAGTTCTAGAAGTTACAGCAATTAGCGGTAAATTTTTATATCTAGAGTACTTTCTAATCTCACTCGCCAATGTATAGCCATCCATGCGAGGCATCTCTATATCAATAAGCATAATATCTATATCATGCTCACCACTTTTTAACATAGTCAATGCTTCTTGTCCATTTGATGCTTCTATAGTTTTAAGTCCTATTGGGTCCATTGATTTTTTCATGATAGTTCTATCCATCTTAGAATCATCAACTATAAGAACAGTATAATCTTCTGGTTTTGTTTTAGTCTTGTTTTTTGCCTGCATACTTTCACGTATATTGACTTTCAAGCCTTTTGCCATATCCATCAATGAAGCAATATCAACAATAAGGGTAACACCACCATCACCACGGATAGTAGCTCCAGCAATTCCATTGATACCTTGAAGATAATCACCCATAGACTTAATAACTGTCTCTTCTTGTCCAACAAGTGTATCTACAATAAGACCAAGCTTAGCTTCTGCAAGACCAATAACAACAACATAAGTGTGTTCACCTGGCTCATAAACCTGTTTAACACCAAAGATATCAGAAAGCCTTACAAGAGAAAGAACCTCATCACGAAGACGAAGAACATTTCTTCCCTCTACTGTATAGATCTCATCAAGTGAAATTCTAACAGTCTCTGAAACTGATGCAAGTGGAATAGCATAGTACTCTTCTTGAGCACCAACTAATAGAGCTTGGATAATAGCAAGAGTAAGAGGTATCTTCATCTTAATTGCAGTACCTTTTCCAACTTCACTATCAATTTCAATAATTCCATTTAGTTTTTCGATATTAGTCTTAACAACATCCATACCAACACCACGACCACTTACGTTAGTCACTTTAGCTGCCATAGAAAAAGCTGGTTTAAAGATAAGTGCAAATGCTTCTTTATCGCTCATTGCATCTGCTTCTTGTTCACTTATCATGCCACGTTCAATCGCTTTAGAGCGAAGTAAATCAGCATCTAAACCTTTACCATCATCAGTAATTTCAATTACAATAGAGTTACCTTCATTGTAAGCTTTAAGTTCTATAAGTCCTGTCTTAGGCTTTCCCCACTGCTCTCTAGTCTCACCATCTTCCACACCATGATCACATGAATTTCTAATAATATGAACTAAAGGATCACCAATCTCTTCAACGATTGATTTATCAAGTTCTGTCTCTTCACCTGAGATTTTAAGTTCAATCCCTTTTCCAAGCTCACGAGAAAGATCACGAACCATACGAGGAAATTTATTAAACACTTTTGCAATAGGAAGCATTCTAGTTTTCATAACCGCAATCTGTAAATCTGTTGTTACAAGGGAGATAGCTGAAACTACTTGATTTAGCTCTTCAAGGAATTTTTCACCTTCATATCTCTCCTCAACATCATCATAAATTTTAAGAAGTCTATTTTTCCCAAGAACAAGCTCACCAATAAGATTCATCAAGTGATCTAGTCTACTAACTTCTACCCTAATAGTCTGCTCTAGTGTTGAAGCTTGTTTCTTTGCAGGAGGCGTTGCTGCTGATTTAGTAGGTTTTGGCGAAGGTGCTGTTGTACTTTTTGCAGGTGCTTTTGCTTCTTTAGCTGCTCTCTTCTTTTTAGCTTCTGCTTTTTTCTCACTCAAAAGTCTCTCTATCTCAGCTTCAACCTCATCATCACTCATCTTTGCATAATCTTCTTCACTAACCTCTTCTTCAGGTTCTTTTACCTCTTCTGGTTCCTCTTGTGGTTCCTCTTCTTTATCAACATCTTCGGGTATATCTTTACCTTCACTAACTGCTTCTAAACGATTTATAATATCATCTAAATCCATACCAATTGCAGTATCATTTCCATTGTCACGAATACAATAAAGAAGTGTTTTCATCATATCAATTGACTCTAACACAACATCCATAATATCTTCGTTAAGTTTTAACTCACCTTTTCTTGCCTTATTAAGCACATCTTCCATATGATGTGTAAGCTTTGTAAGTACATCAAAACTTAAAAACGATGAAGACCCTTTTATAGTATGTGCAACTCTAAATATGCTATTTAGCAGTTCCAAATCTTCGGGTCTAGTATCTAACTCCACTAAATCTTGATCAAGCTGTTCGATAAGTTCGAACGCTTCAACCAAAAAATCTTCTAAAATTTCTTGTATTTCATCCATCGCTCTCACCTCACACAGTTTCTACATGCGATTTTATTACTTTAGAAATTTCTTTGTAAAAAACCGATGCATCAAATTTTGTTAAATAGGCTTCTCCGCCCGCCTCTTTTCCTCTTAATTCACTAAAATGATCACTAATTGATGAGTTAAAAACTATAGGTATATCTTGGAATCTATCATCTTCTTTAACATTAGCAGCAAAATGGAAACCATCCATCTTTGGCATCTCTACATCAGAGATGATTATCTTCAACTCTTTTTTGAGATCTCCACCATAAATATCATAAATCTCATTTAATTTTTGCATACCTTCAATACCATCTTTAGCTTCAACTACTTTCATGCCCATTCTTACTAATGCGTCATGAACCAATCTTCTTGCAGTCAAACTATCATCTAGGATTAATGCTGTACCTTCAATCTTGTCTATTAGTTGCTCGTCTGCGTCAGTTGTTGGCTGGTAAATTCCTAATTCTTGAACAACACTCTCTAAATCTAAAATAAGAAGAACTTCATCATTTTCGATTCTTGTTACTCCTGTTATCTGCGACTTATCTAGTGAACCCATTCCTGCTACAAAAGATGCTGGTTCTATATCATTCCAACTTATTCTTCGTATTCTTTTTGCTTCATGAACTATGAAACCGATAAGTATGTCACTAAATTCTGTAATTACAACTCTTGGTTTTAGATCTTCAACTGGTGGCTCTTTTATCTGCATCCACTTAGCAAGATTCACTACAGGAATAACAACACCACGAAGGTCAAAAATGCCTTCTATATAATCTGGAACACCTGGAAGTTCTGTTAGCTTAGGGATTTTTATAATCTCTCTTACTTTCGCTACATTTACTCCGTATATTCCTTCATAAACCTTATCTTCTTCCTGTTTCAGGATACGAAAATCTACTAGCTCCATTTCATTGGAGCCTACTTTTAATACATCATCATCAAACATTGCAGCCCCTTAGCGCAAATTTTTCATTCTGAAAACATTCTACAATAAAATAACTTTGATTACACGCAAAAGATGGTAAATTGATATAATTTATATTCTTTTGTGTAAAACGGTAGTTTTGGTGGTAATGTCCTTCTACAATATAACTATTTTGCTTTGCACTATAATTTGGTATTTTAGAACTTATTATCTTTTCAAAGTTCTCTATTGTAGAGCATATTTTTTTTCTAAATTGGTCATTTTCTATTTTTTTAGAGATGTAATTATCTATTTTTGTATCAACAAGATTTAAAATCTTCAAAAGTGACTTTGAGCGTATAAGTTTAGTATAGATATTGTGTACAAAACCACCATACTTATCTCCATGAGAAAGATAGACTTCTGTTTTATCTTCTAAGCTAAACTGCATTGGGTGAAGCTCTATTGGTATAATTTTTATATTTTTAAAAAGACTTGAAAGAGAAAAATCATGATTACCTTCAAAGTAATAAACCTCTACATGTAGAGCAATAGAGTCAATCAAATCTATATAGTTTTGATACTTCTTCACGCTATACTCAACTTCACCTACAAGTAAGTCAAACATATCTCCCATAAGAAAAAGTTGAGGTGTAGTTATCTCTCTTGATTCTATCAACTTTAAAAACTGATAGAACTTATCTCTTCTATCATTCTCGTGAGCATCAGCTATAAAAATAGCTCCATTTTTTATCTTAGGGCACATAAGCAAAAATTGGAATTCCTAAGTTTTCTTCATATCCACACATTATATTTGCATTAACTACTGCTCCTGAAGAAGAGCCTTTTAGTAAGTTGTCTATACTAGAAGATATAAATAGTGATGTTCCATTTTGTGCTACAAAAATATCACAAAAATTTGTACCTGCTGTTGATTTTAGATCAACTGGATTTTCTCTAACTCTTATAAATTGCTCATTTTTATAAAACTCTTCTAAAATATTTTTTGCATCAATATCGCTATTTAACTTTAAATATATGCTAACTAATTCACCTCTAGTTATAGGTATAAGATGGGGTACAAAATTGACTTCAAAATCTTTACATGTAAGAAGTTTTAATTTCTCTTTTATCTCTGGTGAATGTCTATGCTTAAAAGGATTATACGCAAACATGTTTTCATTGATATTGACAAATTGGGTTACATCATTTGCTTTTTTACCAGCTCCACTTAAACCACTTTTTGCATCTACAAATATGGGGTAATTTTCATCTATATAATTTACAAAAGGAAGAAGCCCCAAAAGAGTTGCTGTTGGATAACAACCAGGATTTGCAACTAAAGAGGTTTTTTTTATCTCTTCTCTATAAATTTCAGGAAGTCCATACACTGCATTTGATAAGTTTTCTTTGTCCTCATGTGAACAATAATGCTTCTCATAAGTATCAAGTTCTAAACGATAATCAGCAGATAAGTCTACAACCTTTACATGTAAAGCCAATAACTCCTTTGCAAAGCCCATAGCAGCTTTATGCGGAAGTGCTAAAAATGCCAAATCAGCTACTTTAGCTATCTTTTTTGCATCACTTTTTAAAACATCAAACTCTACTATATCTTTCAGGCTTGGGTGAAGTTCACTTAGCTTCTCTCCACCTTGAGATGTTCCGACGTAAGTTATCTCAAACTTAGGGTGAGAGTGAAGTATTTTTACTAACTCTAAGCCAGTATATCCACTAGCTCCAATTATCGCTACTCTAGTCATTACTGAACCCTATATCTTTATACTCAACATTTAGTATTTCAAACTCTTTTTTACCAACAGGAAGAGTTATCTCAACCTCATCACCCTCTGCTTTACCCATAAGACCACGAGCAAGTGGAGTGTGAAAAGAGATAAGTCCAATATCTGGATTACTCTCCGTTCTTCCTACAATGACATAAGTTACCTCTTCTTCTGTTTCCATATCTTCAAGAGTTACAGTTGAACCAAATCTAACTTTGTCATGCGCATAAGACGATGGATCAACTAGCTGAGAGTTTACTAGTAACTCTCCTAGCTCTCCTATCCTGCCCTCTATAAATCTTAGTTTTTCTCTTGCTGCATGGTACTCAGAGTTTTCTTTCAAATCTCCATGACTTCTTGCAATATCAATCTCTATAACAGTTTCTGGTCGTTGTACTTTATTTAAATCTTTTAATTCTGCTTTTAGTTTATTGTGACCATATTCAGTCATTGGTTCCATCATGCTGTCTCCTTTAAAAGGAACAGAGTCCCTTTTAAATTCCTCGCACTAAAGCACGAAGTAAACTTCTGTAATTTCATTTGTATACCTCTGTATTATTTTTCTTATTATATCTTAATTAGCTTTATCATCTCATCACGACTACCATGCTTCAAAATAGCATGTAGTTTTTTAGAATTTTTAAAGTATAACTCTCTATCCATATAATTATACTCTTCTATCAAGTTTTCTACTGTAACATCTTCTTGAAGAAACTCAACATGAAGAGGTTTAATCTTTGCAAAATCAAAGATGATATTTGCCAAGCCAACGTACTGTACTTTAGCAAATAACCTAGCTATAAAAGCATCAAAGCTTTTTGCTTTGTAAGCTAAAACTAATGGTACGCCTATAAGAGCCGCCTCAAGTGTAGCAGTTCCAGAACAGACAAAAGCAAATTCACTTTTAAGAAAAGCTTCATAAGTATCACGAGATATATCAAACTCTTTTATGTCACCGTATATTTCTTTAATTTCAGTAGAGCTAAAATGTTGTGGAATTACAAGTATATTGTTTTTATTTATCTTTTTTGCTACCTCTTTATAGATGGGCATAAGTTTTTTTATCTCGCTCTTACGACTCCCTGGAAGATAGGCAATATACCCTGTCTCTTCATACCTCTCTTTAAACTTTGGAATTTCATCTAAAAGGGGGTGGCCAACATACTTGGCACGATTGTAAAACTGCTGCTCAAATGGGAGTATAGAGGCTAAAATATTGCAATACTTTTCTACTTTTGCCACACGCTTCTCTTTCCAAGCCCAAACCTGAGGAAGTATGTAGTATATGATATGAACATCTGGATTTATCTCTTTTATAGCTTTTGCAAGTGGTAAGTTAAATGCAGGAGAGTCTATAAGTATAACTTTGTCAACTTGAAGACTAAGTTGTGCCATATCTTTAATGGCTTTTTTTGCTAAACGTATCTTTGGAATCGCATCTACAAAACCCATGATTGAAAATGCACGGCTAGGAAGTAGAGGTTTACCAAAACGTTCGTCAAAAATACCAAAAATTTCATGATTTTCTATAGAGTTGAGTATTGGTTCTATGTGTAAGTTGCCAGATGGCTCAAGTGCAGACAGTAAAAGTTTCAATTATTTCTCCATATGTTGGGTTAATTGAAAAGTTTAGCAAAAAATCCTTTATCTTCTACTTTTTCTACACGTCTTTCATCAACAAAATCTAAATCTGGTTTCAAAAGTTCTTTATTAAAAGGAGTTCTCGTCTGAGATTCACGCTTTTTATATTTACGTACAGTTGGTGTTTTTCTGTTTACAGGTGCTTGCATCATACACATAATGTTCTCCTTTTTTTCTTTCTATATGCATAGTATCGTCTTTTTGTGTAGTAAATGTTATAATTCGTCAAAAAAGAGATTTAATGCAAAAACGTATACTTATAACCAATGATGATGGATTTGAAAGTGAAGGTTTAAAAGCCCTTATTGAAGCTATGAAACCTTTAGGACATGTGATTGTTGTAGCACCAACTACAGAAAAATCAGCTTGTGGACACTCCTTGACTCTCACACGTCCTCTTAGATTTGTTGAAATTGAAGATGACTTTTTCAAACTTGATGATGGAACGCCAAGTGATTGTGTCTATCTATCACTTTATGCACTTTTTAAAGAAGATAAACTTCCTGATTTAGTCGTAAGTGGCATAAATAAGGGCTCAAATATGGGTGAAGATATCACCTATAGTGGAACTGCAAGTGCAGCTATGGAAGCCGTACTTCAAGGCATACCTGCCATCTCTTTTTCTCAAGTCTACTCAAATGGGCCAGCTTCTATTGCTAATCATGGATATGATTTAGCAAAAAAATATGCTCACGATATAGCAAAAAAAGTACTTAATGGTGGTTTTCCACTAGAGAAAAGAAAGTTTTTAAATGTAAATTTTCCACCTATAACAGAGTCTACATGTAAAGGTATAAAGATAACTCATGCAGGCTACAAAGAGTATGGAAATGATGCGCACTTACATAGAAACCCTAGAGGGGAAGAGTACTACTGGATAGGAACTCACATACTAGAGTGGCAGCCAAGCCCAAACAAAACTTGTGATTTGAGTGCCATTGAAGATGGTTATGTTTCTATTTCTCCTATTAAACTTGATATGAGTGCTTATGAAGATATAGAAAAACTTACTCACTGGATAAATAATGACTGATAGATTTTCAAGAACTAGACTGCTTTTTGAAGATGACTTTGAAAAACTACAAAATAAGAAAGTGCTTCTTTTAGGTGTTGGTGGAGTTGGTGGCTTTTGTTTAGACTCTCTGTATCGTACAGGTATTGGCTCCATTACTATCGTTGATTTTGATACTTTTGAAGTGACAAACCAAAATAGGCAACTTGGAAGTGAAGCAGTTGGGGCTGTAAAAGTAGAAAGAATGAAAGAACTCTACCCCGGCATAAAGGGATATGATTTAAAAATAACTCCTACGTGGGTTGAAGAGTTTGATTTTGAACCATTTGACTTAGTCATAGACGCCATTGATGATATGCCTGCAAAAGTAGCAATTGCACAAAAAATCTCTCACAAACTCATTAGCTCCATGGGTGGTGCAAAAAAACTAGACCCAACAAAAATAGAGATAGTAGATATATGGGAAACTCACACAGATGGCTTGGCAAAAAAATTCCGCTCTGAGCTAAAAAAGATAGGTTTTAAGAAGAAGTTTGACGTTGTCTTTTCTAGTGAACTTCCAAATTGTAAAGAACTTGGTAGTTTTATTGGAGTAACTGGAAGTTTTGGGCTCACTTTATCGGCTTTAACTATTAAAAAACTACTAAAATAAAGTTCATTATTGTACTGTTATGTTTTTTACTTTCTCTTTTGCTAATTTTATTGTTTTTGCTAAATCATTTCTATAGATATAAATAGTAGTTCTTCCTTCGTAAAGGGTTGATCCGCTAAAAGTAGTTGATCCAAATTTGAAACGTTGATTATCTTGTAAAAAAACAATCTCTCCTAAGCTTTTTCCTATTGGCTCGTAGAGTGTTATTGCTGAAAATATAATAACTAAAACATAGATTTTTAAAAACTGCTTTGCTAATTTACTATACATAGTCATATAGCCAACTACGAAAGATAAAGGAAGCAAAATATAGAAATTTTGATTGTCAAAAAATAGTACATTAAAGTAGACATCTATTTTATAGAAATCAAAATAATTAAGTTTTAAGCCTATAAAATATAAAAAATCTAAAATACTTACAAACATCAATCCCATAAACACAGAACCTAGTATTCGATTTATCATCTTAATTTCCTTGCTTTTTTTCTATTTATTTTTATCATGCTTGATGGTCTACTTTCAAAAAAACCTCTACTGTCTTCTACTATTATATCAGCTTTTTGCTTCGCATAATTTTCTTCAAAAAATTGTGAAGTTAGATTTGCAGAAGAGGAGTAAGTCCACTTTAGTTTTTTTAAAAAATTTAGATGTTCCTTATCTTTAACCACCCTCAATGCTTTGCCATTTGGATAAATAAAAGTAGTTTCATTTGAGCGCCTGACCCCATTTTTAAACTTTTTTGGGACTCTTGTGAACTCTTTTAGTGTTTTTAGGGAGTCTACACATCTGATAAATGGTTGTTTCTTGTCTCTTTGTTTTGAAGTTGCGAGGGCGAAGGAGTTTTGTGAAAGAAATCCAGCAGTAGTCTCAGTCTGAACGAGATAGACTAACTGCTGGTTTAACATTTTATTGTAGGTAGTCTTGCAGTGCTTTAGGCTCTAAAGCACTGCCATCTTCTATATGCTCTATAGATTCAGCAGCAGCACGTGCAGCTGCGATAGTTGTAAAATAAGGTATGTTAAATCTAAGAACAGATTGACGTATTTTTTTAGCATCATCTTTACTTGATTTTGCATCACTTGTATTGATAACTAAATCTACATCACCATTTTTGAGCTTATCTTCTATGTTTGGTCTACCTTCACTTATCTTGTGAACAAATTCTGACTTGACTCCTGCCATCACTAAAGCACTGTGAGTTCCATCCGTTGCTAAAATTTTAAAGCCAAGTTTTTCAAAACCTGCGCCAATATTTTTTGCATAGGCTTTATCTTCATCTGTTAGAGATATAAAAACTGTACCACTTCCTGGGATCATGTTACTAGATGCTATTTGTGACTTTGCAAAAGATGTTGCAAATGAATCACTTATACCCATGACTTCACCTGTACTCTTCATCTCAGGTCCTAAAATTAGATCTGCACCTGAAAGCTTACTAAATGGGAAAACTGCCTCTTTTATAGATACATGTCCTTTTAATTTTGGTTTTAATATGTTACCAACTTCTTCAACAACATTATACTTATCGTAAAAATTCAGTGCTTCTTTCAAGTCACCTTGATACATAACTCTAGTTGCAACTTTTGCTAAAGGAATTCCTGTCGCTTTAGATACAAATGGAACTGTTCTACTAGCTCTTGGATTAACTTCTATCATATATACATCATCTTTATAAATTGCATATTGAATATTCATAAGTCCAACAACGCCAAGATTCAATGCAATTTTTCTAGTTTGAGATTCTACTTTTTTGATTAGTCTATCACTTAAGCTCACTGTTGGTAAAGAACAAGCACTATCTCCACTATGGATTCCAGCCTCCTCGATATGTTGCATGATTCCACCGATGTATACATCTTTTCCATCACAAACTGCATCAACATCAAGCTCAATTGCACGGTCTAAGAATTGGTCTAAAAGAAC
>CAZHBU010000011.1:0-17348 GCA_964530865.1 uncultured Sulfurospirillum sp. | reverse complement strand
GTTGTTCCAATGATTTTTCCACCTATAACAGTAAGTCTTTTTGCTATTTTAAGCGGAGTTTGTCCCCCAAAATGAACAATAATTCCATCTGGATTTTCCCTCTCAACTACACTTCTAACGTGTTCAAAATCTATTGGCTCAAAGTAAAGAATATCACTCGTATCATAGTCAGTTGAAACTGTTTCAGGGTTACAGTTATACATGATTGTTGTAACTCCCAAATCACGAAGAGCATATGACGCATGAACACAACAGTAATCAAACTCAATTCCCTGTCCGATTCTATTTGGTCCACCGCCAATAATCATAACTTTTTTCTTATCTGTTTTTTCAACTTTTTGTTCAGGAAGTTTAGTTATGTTGGTTGTTGAGTAGAGGTATGGAGTCAATGCTTTAAACTCTGCTGCACAAGTATCTACTTCGTTGTATTCCAATTTTATTCCTAACTTTTCACGAGCTGTGTAAATATCATTTTGCGTAAGTTGTAAATTGTCGTACTTGTTTATTAACCAAGCAATTTTCTTATCTGAAAATCCATAACTTTTTGCAAGTCTAAGAAGTTTTTCATCATTTAAAGCAAACATATCTAACTTTTTTTCAAGTTCGAGTATCTCTTTAAATTGATTGAGATACCACTTGTCTATCTTACTAAGCTCATAGAGTTCATTAACACTCATTCCACGACCCATTGCTTCCATGACACAAAGCATTCTTACTTCATTTGGACGACGAATCTCTTGTTTTAGTTTCTCATCATCATACGTTATCTCATCAAAACCACTAAGCCCCGTTTCAAGTGAACACAGAGCTTTTTGGAAAGATTCCTTAAAAGTTCTTCCTATCGCCATAACTTCACCAACACTCTTCATGCTTGTTGTCAAAGTAGAGTTAGCCATAGGGAATTTTTCAAATGTAAAACGAGGAATCTTTGTAACTATGTAGTCAATTACTGGTTCAAAAGATGCCGCAGTTCCAGTAATGTCATTTGTAATCTCATCAAGAGTAAAACCGACCGCAAGAAGTGTAGCTACTTTTGCAATTGGATAACCTGTTGCTTTACTTGCAAGTGCAGAAGAGCGACTTACTCTTGGGTTCATCTCGATTACCGTCATACGTCCTGTATTTGGACAGACTGAAAATTGAACGTTGCTTCCACCAGTATCAACACCTATCTCACGTAAAATTGCAAAAGAGGCATTTCTCATCTTTTGATACTCTTTGTCTGTAAGAGTAAGAGCTGGAGCCATAGTTATAGAATCACCTGTATGAACTCCCATAGGGTCAAAGTTTTCGATTGAACATACGATGATACAGTTATCCGCACTATCACGGATAACCTCCATTTCGTACTCTTTCCAACCCAAGAGTGATTCCTCTATGAGTATCTCTGTAATTGGGCTGATTTCAAGTCCAGTTTCAACTAACTCTTTATACTCATCGATATTATAAGCAACACCACTACCACCACCAGCAAGAGTATATGAAGCACGAATAATAAGAGGAAAACCTATTGTCTCGGAAGCCTTTAGTGCATCTTCCATATTGTAAGCATATCTACTAACAGGCAGATCCATACCTATCTTTATCATCGCCTCTTTAAAAGCTTGTCTATCTTCACCTTTTTTTATCGCTTCTGGTTTCGCTCCAAGAAATTTAATACCTTCAAGCATACCTTTTTCGTGCATACTCATAGCTACATTTAGTGCAGTTTGCCCACCCATGGTTGGTAAAACTGCATCAACATTCTCTTTTTTAATAATTTTTGCGATAATCTCTTCGTTAATTGGTTCTACATAAGTTCTATCTGCAAACTCTGGGTCTGTCATAATCGTAGCTGGATTTGAGTTAACTAAAACAACTCTATAACCCAACTCTTTAAGTGTCTTTGTTGCTTGTGTTCCTGAGTAGTCAAACTCACATGCTTGTCCTATTATGATAGGACCTGATCCTATCAATAAAATGGTTTTTATATCTTCTCTTTTTGGCATCTTTATTTCCTATGTAAAATTCAATTCAAACCCAGGGTTGGTTCTGAATTCAATTTTGCTCTATGATATGATAATAAGACGGTACGCTTATTCTGCTATAAGGCTCAATAATCGCTGTTTTAGATAACTCCTCTTTTATAATTTTTGTTACAATCCCTACCCTTACTCCACCAAAAAATATACCATCCAATCCACTAGTTGTCACTTCATCTCCTACTTTGGGATTCATCCATAGTGGTATATAGTTTACATGTACCTCTTTATTCCTACCCATCACAACACCTGGAATTTTATCTTCTCCCACAAAAACAGAAAATATAGATTTTGGATCACCTAATAACAGAGCCATAGGATTTCCATCTTTTTCAACTACTATTCCAGCACTACTTCCACGATTCAAAAGTCCATATATACGAGAAGAGTTAAAATCTTTATAATCAATCCATACTTTATAATAATCATTCAAATTTACATAAGCAATTGATCGTATCAACTTGACTTTTGGCGCATACTTTTCTATCTCATTGGCTTTTAGAACATCATTAAGTTTTGATGCAAATGCACTCAAAACTTCTGCTGAGTTTTCTAAATTTCTATTTGCAACTCTAAGCTCTTTTATCTCTTTTTGCTGAGCAAAGTGCTCTGTTACACTTTGTCCAACAGTTGTTTTTATTTCTAAATATGTTGAGAGAATACTATTGGTATTTTTGGAAAAAACACCTCTAACATTACCTCCATACTTTAATGATATAGCAACAAATATCGCTATAAAAAAAATAAATTTAAATTTACTCATTTGCTAATTGTTGTAATAACCCTATCTCTTCAAGTGCTTTTCCAGTTCCTTTAGCAACTGCTAAAAGTGGTTCATCTGCAACAAATATCGGAAGTTTTACTATATCAGCAAGATATTTATCGATTCCACGAATCAAAGCTCCTCCACCAGTAAGTACAACACCATTTTCAACAATATCACCAGCAAGATCAGGAGGCATTACTTCAAGAACATCTTTTAGTGCATCTGCTATTTCACGAAGTGGCTCTTTTGTAGCATCTCTTACATCTTCACTTGTAAGCTCAATTCTACTAAGCAGTCCGCTCACTTGATCACGCCCTTTCACCATCATACTAAGTGGCTCATCTTGAGAAACTGCTGTTCCAATTTCTATCTTAATCTCCTCACCAGTTCTCTCACCAATAAGCAAGTTGTATTTTCTCTTTACATACTCAACAATAGCAAGATCTATCTTATCACCAGCAGTTCTAATTGACTTACTAATCACAAGTCCACCAAGAGAAACAACACCAATCTCAGTAGTACCACCACCAATATCTACGACTAAACTTCCTTTAGGATCACGTATAGGAAGTCCAGCTCCAATAGCAGCTGCCATAGGCTCTTCAATTAAGAAAACCTCTCTAGCTCCTGCACTCATAGCAGACTCACGTACTGCTTTTCTCTCTACTTGTGTAAGTCCATAAGGAACACAGATGATGATTCGAGGTCTTAAAAAGCTTTTTCTTTTATGAGCAGTTTCAATGAAATAACGTATCATTTTCTCAGTCATATCAAAATCCGCAATCACACCATCTCTCATAGGGCGAATTGCCTCTATGTTTCCTGGTGTTTTACCGACCATATTTTTAGCCTCTTTACCAACAGCTAAAATTTTCTGTCTGCCATACTTGTCACGTTGAACCGCAACAACTGAAGGCTCATTAATAATGATGCCCTTTCCTTTTAGTAATACCAACGTATTTGCAGTTCCAAGATCAATACTCATATCATTTGAGAAAAAACCGATTAAATTGTCTAAAATCATTATGCACTCTTCTTATTTTTTTTAATATACAACGGTTTTTCACCATTGATTACTACATCTTTTGTTATCAAAACCTCATAACCATCGAGCTCTGGAAGTTCATACATAATATCTGTCATAATCTCCTCCATGATACTTCTAAGTCCTCTTGCGCCTGTTTTCCTTTTTATCGCTAAAATTGCCACTTCTCTTAATGCTTCATCTTCAAAGTTAAGTTCTACATTATCTATCGCAAAAAGTTTCTTATACTGTTTAAATATTGCATTTTGAGGTTCTGTAAGAATTCTTACCATCTCATCTTCTGTTATCTCACCAAGAGTTGCAGTCACATGTAAACGACCGATAAGTTCAGGGATAAGACCATAATGAACCAAATCATCCGGCTCAATCTCTTCAAAAAGTTTTACATCATCACTCTTAGCTCTTTTTTCTTGATCAAAACCTAAAACATTATTACCAATTCTTCTTTTGATTATATCTTCAAGACCATCAAATGCACCACCACAAATAAACAGTATATTTGCAGTATCTATCTGTAAAAACTCTTGATTAGGATGTTTTCTTCCACCTTTTGGTGGTATGTTTACTAAACTTCCCTCAATAATTTTTAGAAGAGCTTGCTGAACTCCCTCTCCACTAACATCTCTTGTAATTGAACGGTTTTCACTCATACGAGCTACTTTATCTACCTCATCTATAAAAACTATGCCTTGTTCAGCACGTTTTACATCACCATCAGCTGCTTGAAGTAGTCTTGTTAAAATATTCTCAACATCTTCTCCAACATATCCAGCTTCTGTTAAGCTAGTTGCATCACATATGGCAATAGGAACGTCCAAGAACTTAGCCATAGTTTGAGCCATAAGCGTTTTACCACTTCCTGTTGGTCCAACAAGAAGTATATTTGATTTTGATATTTCTGTATCATCATCTTCGATAATTGATTGCTTAAATATTCTTTTGTAGTGATTATATACACCAACAGAAAATACTTTTTTAGCACGGTCCTGTCCAATTACAAACTTATCTAGCATGGTTTTCAACTGTTTTGGAGTTAGTAACTCTTGTTCTATAAGCTCACTACTCTTTTTTTGCTCTTCCTCTTTTACATCGCCAAAAAATATCTTATGTGCTGAAATCACACAGTGTTCACATATAAAAACACCTTCTCCAGCTATTAGTCTTGTGTCACTACTCTCTCTTGAGCCACAGAAACTACACTCTTTATTTATCATTTATCTCTTCCTCTCGTAAGGTATACCACGCGTAGTCTCTTTTATAAAACTACACATTTGCAATACTTTCTTATTTTTTTCATTTTTCAAAAATTCTTCTGCCACATCTTTGATGGGCTTACCACTTCTAAATAGTTTTCTAAATGCACCTTGAAGTGCACGTATGTCATCTTTTTCAAATCGTCTTTTTAGTCCAATTGCATTCAAGCCTTTTACAACTGCACGATTACCCTCGGCCAAACAAAATGGAGGAATGTCTTGGCTAATAGCACTAGCTCCACCAATCATACAACCCTCACCAATCTTTACAAACTGATGAATCGGTGTCATACCGCCAATGACCGTAAAACTTCCTATCTCTACATGACCTGCTAAACCTGCATTGTTTGCCATAGTAACACTGTTTCCAACTTGACAATCATGAGCTATATGACAATAAATCATAATAAAACAATCATCACCAACACGCGTAACTCCTCCGCCATGAGTTGTTCCAGAATTGATAGTCACAAACTCACGGATTTTACAGTTTTTACCAATAATAACTTTTACATCATCCTCAGCAGTATAACCGCTATCTTGGGGAGGCACTCCAACTACTGCGTAAGGATAAACTTTTGTATTTTCACCAATAGTCGTATTGCCATAAATCTGTGCGCCTTGCATAATCTCAACGCCACTTTCCAAAATAGCCTCTTTTGAAATATGCGTAAATGCACCTACTTTTACATTATTTGCTATAGTTGCACCAGCTTCTATGATTGCATTTGGGTGAATATTTGACATTCTATTTGTCTACTATCATCGCTTTTAATTCAGCTTCGCAAACCAGTTTCTCATCAACAAATGCTTTTGCACCAAGAACCCAGATATTTCCTCTTCGCTTAATAACTTCAAGTTTGTAAACCAATCTATCGCCAGGAGTAACAGGAGCTCTAAATTTACACTTGTCAATACTCATAAAATATACAACTTTATCTTTTGCAGCTTCTTGGTCTTCTTGGCTTGCACTTTTAAATGCTAAAACACCACCAGCTTGTGCCATTCCTTCAACAATCATAACACCAGGATAGATGGGGTGATCTGGAAAGTGTCCTTGAAATATATGCTCACCAATAGTTACGTTTTTAAAACCTTCAATAGACTCGCCTTCCTTGAGGTCTGTTATCCTATCTAGTAACAAAAATGGAAATCTATGTGGTAAAATCTTCTGAATCTCTACAACATCAATATTGTTCAAATCAAAGCCTTTTAATAATTTTATAAAATCTTATCATTTTACCTAATCTTTACTAAAATTTCCCTAACATCTATGTACGTTTTTGATTTTATTGAAATTTCATACTTCTCATCTTCTAATTTATCTACTATTATTATAGGACTTAAACTCAAAAAACTGGAATCACTAAGCTCTTTTCTCAGTGCTAACTCTTCATCTACATGTAAAGGTTTTTTCATCAACTCTTTTACGCTTTTGTACTCTTTATTTGTGACTAAATTCAACTTCTCTATATCTACAAAAAGTATCTCTTCTCGGTTGAAATAACCTATACCGTCTTCAATAAATTCTATCTTTCCTTTTGTAAATGTTCGACTTAAAACTGAGTAGAAAAGAATAAAACTCTCAATCGGCTCTTTTTTTAGTTTTACCAAACCTTGCAACAATCTATAGTTTAAAAACTTCTCTCTTTTAAGTCTAAACTTTTCCCCTCTTTTTTCACACTCTATCACCTCTTCATAAAGCTGGATTCTGTCTTCAATAGAACTTGGTTGGATTTGTGCTGTGAGGGGAGTCATAAACTCATCTTTTAGTCTATCTTGTGACTCTCTTTGCTTGCCAAGAGCAAACATACAACCACAATAGTTTTGATGATAAAGCATATCTTTTTTTGCCATTGCAAACTGCTCTTGCGTTCCTCCACCAACTCTAAAATCGGGGGTATCTACATGTAAAGAGTATTTTTGCTCTACATGTAAAGCATTTGCTTTTAACTGTTCAATCGATTTTTTAGGGCTTGTTAGTAGTGTTGTTGTTATCTCTTTTATGCCAAGTTCTACTGCTTTTTTTGCTGTGGCTTCAAGACGGTTATCAAAACAAACTGTACACCTCTTTCCTTTTTCTGGTTCATCTTCTAAACCTTTTACCGCTTCAAGCCAACCTTCATAATCATACTCACCTTCTATAAGCCTGATTCCTAGTTTATCACAACTTCTTTTGACATCTAAAAGGCGAAGTTGGTACTCACTATATGGATGTATATTTGGATCATAAAAAAAACCTATCAACTCTTTTTTTGGGTAGAGTTGTTGCAGTTTTTGTAGAAAAAAGTGACTGTCAACTGAACAGCATATATGTACTAACAAATTTTATCCTTAATATGTTACAATCTTAATAATTATATCTTAAATGGAGATAGAGATGAAATATATTAAAAGTTTTAAATTTTGGATTGCATTTTTTATACTTCTTTATACTATTTTTGGTTTTATCTTTATTCCTTGGTTCTTAACCAATAAAACAACTCCCATTTTACAAGAAAAACTAGGTCTACATGTAGAGATAGGAAAAGCAAAATTTAACCCTTACACTTTTGATTTAGAGATTGGTAATATATTGTTAAAAGATTTAAGCAACAGACCTGTTATAGGATTTAAAAATATTTTTATTGATTATATGCCTATTGGTCTTTTAGAGGGTACTTTTCTTTTTGGAGAGTTAAATATAGACTCACCAAAAATATATGCAACTCTAAAAAAAGATGGTAAACTCAACTTTGAGAGCATAATTGACCCTTCAAAACATACAAAATCACAACAACTAGAAACTAAAGGCTCTTTTGAGCTACCTACAATCACTCTACTAAAATTTAAAATAACAAATGGAAATCTAAAGTTCAGTGATTTAAGAGGTGAAAAAGAGTTCAAAGTAAATCTTGGTCCTTACAGCTTTAAAGCACACGACATTAGTACTAAAAAAGATGCTCTTAATGCTCATAATTTTATAACAAAAATCAACAAAGATGGAGAGTTACTTTGGGAAGGTGGCGTTAGACTAAATCCTCTCAAATTATATGGTGAAATAAGTATAAAAAATTTAAAGCTTCCTAGTTTCTATACTTACGCTCTGCCAGATTTTGATGCAAGTCTTTATACTGGACAATTGAGTCTAAAAATACCATACAAAATAGACCTCTCTAAGGAGCTTAAGCTAACCATAAATGATGCAAAAGCAGAAATATCTAACCTTGAAATAATGAACAATAAATCGCATAATACTATTATAAAAATCCCTAAAATAAAACTTGATGATTTTAACTTTAAATGGCCAAAAAAAGAGATAGTGATAGACAAATTAAGTGCTAACAACCCTTACATATTGGCACTCTTAGATAAAAATAAAGAACTAAGCTTGGTAAAAGCATTTAGTAATAAGGCATCAAAAGAGAGTAATACAACAGGAAATAGCTCAGAGAACAAGTGGTCATTTTTGCTAAAAAATACTTATCTTCATGATGCTACTGTTGCTTTTATAGATGGCATGGGAAATGAACCGATCAAAACAGATTTAACAAAAATATCACTACATGTAAAGGATATTTCACTAGATAACAAGACTCCTATTGGATTTAATTTAGATGCTATTATCAACAAGAAATCTACATTAAAATCACATGGAACTATTCTTACAAAACCATTTAAACTAAACAATGATATAACACTTAAAAACTTTAATGTTATGGACTATGTTGCGTATGCAAAGCCTTACGTGAACTTAGATATGAAAACTGCTACAGTAGACACAAAAACACATCTTGAAGTTACTTACAAAAAAAGTTTAAACTTAAAAGTTATTTCGAATGCTACTATCAATAATCTGCTATTTAATACACAAGATAATAAGAGACTTTTAGAGTGGAAAAAACTACGTATCAATAAGCTAAAATATACTCATAGCCCACAAGAGTTTTCTATAAAAAGTCTAAATATCAGTGAACCTTTTGTTAGACTTCATATAGACAAAAATGGAACAACAAATTTTTCAGGAATTGTAAAAGAGAGTAAAGAAAAAATAAAAGAAGAAAAAAAGAGTAATATAAAAATCAAAATAGGTCCTATGAAACTCACTAATGGAACGTCTGATTTTAGTGATTTTTCTCTTCCCTTTCCATTTAAAACCCATATTCATGATATAAATGGAGATTTATCATCTATTGACTTTCAAACTACTACACCTACAAAGCTAAGTCTAACAGGTAAAATTGACAAGTATGGTTATGCTGATATACAAGGTGCATTATTGCCTTTCAGCATTAGTGAAAATGCTAATCTAAATGTGCTATTTAAAAACATAGATTTAACCTCGCTTACTCCTTATTCGAGCAAATTTGTTGGCTATAAAATAGAAAAAGGTAAACTCTCTATGGACTTAAAATATACTATTGAAAAGTCTGCTTTAGTTGGTGATAACAAACTAAATATAGACACACTTGAAGTAGGTGAAATAGTCAATAGTCCTACAGCAACCAGTCTGCCGCTAGAGCTTGCAATAGCACTTTTAAAAGATGCTGATGGGCAAATAGACATAGATATGCCAGTAAAAGGCGACATAAATGATCCTGATTTTAGTTACGGAGGTGTTGTTTGGAGAGCTCTTGGCAACATGATAACTGGAATAGTAACTGCACCATTTAGAATGCTTGGAAATATGCTTGGTATTGATGGTGACGAGCTAAAATCTATAGATTTCGACAGAGGTTCCGCTCTGATAATCTCAACTGAACAAGAAAAACTAAACAATATTCAAAAAATCTTAGAGAAAAGACCAAAGTTAAAAATAGATGTCACTGGTGGATATGACGATATTTATGATCTTAAACAATTACAAAATGACGAGTTTGTCAAAATAGTACAAAAAGCGTTAAAAACAAAAAAAGTTGCCAAAGAAGACGAAGCCAATGTATACGGTGTTATTTTACAAGAGTTATACATAAAACAGTTTTCGCAAGAACAATATAGTGAACTTAAAAAAAGTTTTGAGATAATAAAGATGAGTGATGACAATAAAACAGTTATAAAAAAAGATAATCCTCAAATAGATGTCATCGCACTAAACGATAAAATGAAAAACGAATTAATGAAAAACATCAAAATATCTACAAGTACTCTGAAAAAACTAGCATCTCAAAGAGCAAATTCAATAAAAAATGAGTTAGTTAAAAAGTATAAAGTATCGTCTGATAGAATCAACGTAAAAGAAGTGCAGCCAATAAAGGCAAAAAGAGATAGATGGATAGAAGCAGTATTGAATATAAATATTTAAATTTTAAACATCTTATAAAATCATAAAGTGGATTACAAATCTACTTTATGATTATGCTATTTAGTCAACTCTTCAAGCTTTTGTTTTACATTTTCAACATGCCCTTTAACTCTCACTTTTTCCCATAGAGCTTCAATCTTACCTTCTGGAGAGATAAGAAAAGTTGAACGAACTACGCCCATGTACTCTTTTCCACACATCGTTTTAAGTTGCCATACACCATACTTTTCACACACCTCTTTACTCTCATCTGATAAAAGAGTTATAAGTAGTTCTTTTTTAGCTATAAAGTTTGAATGTTTTTTAGGACTATCTGGGCTAATACCTAAAATAACAGCATTTAGTCCATCAAAATCAGGAAGAGCCTCAGTAAACTCACATGCTTCAGTTGTACATCCTGGTGTGTTATCTTTTGGATAGAAGTATAAAACTACCCACTTACCCTCTAAATCTCTTAAACTAATTTCTACTTCATCTTGATTTGGAAGAGTAACTGATGGTGCTTTGTCGCCTATTGTTAACATTTGTATTCCTCTTGTTTTTTAATATTGTAGCAAAAAAGTATATATAAATTCTGAACCCATTTTAGGTTTTGATTTTACCTCTACATGTGAACTATTTTAACGGTCGGCTGTCAATTGCTGTATGTAGCGAAGTGGAATACTACAATTAGTTGGTGGCTAGCTGCATGGGGTTGTTATACTTTTTGCCCAATTTTAAATAAAAATTCAGGAGCAAAATCTGCCCCATTCTTCCATTCTACAGTATTATGTGATATGAAAAAATCTTTAAAAAATTGCTTATCTTTAAGAGGTTCAAAAACCTCTCCAAACAATTCATCTTTTAAATCTACAGTTCTAATTTCATCATTATTAAATTTCAATTTTAACTGATACTCAGTTATATAATTTGCTTCATTTACATGTAAGAACATTTACTCTCCTTATGCTAATGGTGGTATTTTAAGTAAAGCTTTTCTGTCTTGAGCCAAGTTCCAGTCTTCCATTAATTCATCTTTATATAAGTCTAACCATTCAAAAACCATCTTTAAAGCTCTCTTTGACATTTTACCATTTACTAAACCTGTTTTTATATCTACAGATATTTCATAATCTTGATAAGTTGCATGAAAATGAGGTGGGTTATGCTCTCTAAAGTTCATTGTAATTGCTATTCCATAGAATCTACTTATTTCTGGCATTAACTTCTTCCTTATTATCTTCAATAGACTTAGACCATATTATACTACTTATTTCAAAAAGAAGTTTATGTCTATATTCTAATTCTTCTTTACCAAAAGTATTATAAAACTGAAAGTTTAAGTTGTATTTTTGTGTTAAGCTTGTAAAGTCTAATTTAGATTTATATGTATCTTCTCTTAGCGTTTCATTCCAATATAATGTATTGGCATATGTTTTTAATTTATCTATATATAGCTCATTGCTACTAGAAATATTATCTTTGCCTTTTAATAATAAAAGCCCTCCAAGTCTATTTCTTTCATTTTCAAAAACCTCTTCATCATTATTAAAAAAGTCTAAATTTTCATCATTGAAAGATAGAATATGCTCTATATGAAAACCGTTAACTGAACCAGTTTTTGTAACTAAATCACTAAAATCTTGTTTCATATTCATTTTTGTGTTTGTTGATATAAAATACTCTACTCTTGCAAAAAAATATCTTTTAAATCTTGGGCTTAAACTAATACCAGTATCTTTAAATAAGGTATATGAAAATTCCTCATTAGTTTCTATAGCTCTTTTTGCGGTAATAAATTGTTTAAGATATTTTGAAAATATAGAGGGAATATCATCACAGTTCTTTTCTCTTATTTCGTTGCTAATTTGATATACATATTCAGAAAACTTATTGCTATCCCAACTTCTTTGTAATTGAGAAAGTACATAAAATTTATCTACCTCTTGAGATATTATTTTTATTTTTTCATCTTCTTCTTGATCGTTTACACAACATGCAGATAATATTAGCAAAAATTGTGTATCCATATCTGTCAATGAATTAAAAAATACAAATTTATAACTCTCATTATATTCATCGAAATATTTTAAAATCTTTATGTATAGTTTTGAATAGTAATCAAATTCATTTTTTAGAAATTTTTTAATGTTGACATCATTATGTTCTAGCTCAATATCTTTTATAGAAAAAATAGTTCTATGGTAATTTTTTGTATCATATTTAACAGCCTCACCTTTTGTATCTGGATATTTTGCCCTTAAATAATACATAAAAAACTCATCTACTTCATCTTCGGAATAACTATTTATATCATTTATATTATCATCCCATAATTCATTTAATTTTAAGCTTTCTAATTCATCTTTTTTTATCTGTCCTAAAAGTTTACCTTTTAATATTTCATAGGGCTTAAGTTTTACCCCTCTATCATTAATAACCTCAAATACCATAGGAACATCCGTTTGTGATACATCTAAATTAATTAAAACTAATCTTTTTAAAAAATAAAAAATAAAGCTTTCAAGCTTGTGTTTGTCACTTATTCTTTTATTAATAAATTTGTCAATTACTTTATAGTTATCTAACATGTTTTTTGCAGTAATACCTGAAGTTGTATCTATTTTTGAATATTCTTCATTATTAAAAAGCTGTTCCATTGTTTTGATATGATCTGCATGGTACATCCAAAATTGCTTTTTATACCCTGAAAGACCAACTATTTTAGTTGAAATCCATTCACTTAATTCTGATTCAAATTCTTTTGATAAATTATATAATTTTATCAAAATTAATGTAAGTGTAGTCAATCTTTGTTGCCCATCAACTATAAAAAGTTTACCATCTGTTTTATTCGTTACATATGTATTTAAGTAGTACCAGTTGTACTTTTCTATAAGTTCTTCTAGCTCAATTTCATTCGTCTTATATTTTTCATATTCAGAATTAAATCTATAAAATATATCGCCTAGTAATATTTCAACAGGTTCTTTTGTCCATTTGTATTGTCTTTGATAAAAATCAATGTAGTATGTTGTATTTGAAAAAACTTTATCAATATTCTGTTTGTCTGGTTGCACATACATATAAAATTCCTTGTCTTAACATAACGGTCGGGCTAAGCTCAGCCCGACCGTTGTACGTTGCCTCAAAGCGGGAACGTACAACTACCTATTTAACGAACATTATAACATACTTAGCTCTTATTTGACAATTATATAACATCAAAAGTGTTCGTTGATTTGTTAAAATATTTCATTTCGTTTAATTGAAATTATCTTCTAAAAAAATATATAAATTCTGAACCGTTTTTAAGTTTTGATTTCACCTCTACATGTAGACCATTTTTATCGCATATATTTTTCACTATACTCAATCCTATCCCAAAGCCACCACTTATCTTGTCACCTCGGTAGTACCTATCAAAAATCTTTTTAGTATCTTCTATGCCTTTTCCTTCATCTTTTATACTCAAAACTATGCTTTCATCTTCTTTTTTTAGTTTTATCTCTATCTTTGTTCTATTTTTGGAGTATTTTATAGCGTTTGAAATAGTGTTGTCTATCACTCTTGAGAGTTCTAACTTAGAAAAATTTACATACAAAGCGTCCTGTATATCTTGGACTACTTCCATCTCTTTAGAATTGAGTAAATCCATAAAAAACTCTACTCTCTCTTTTGTAAATTCCGATATATTTACCTTCTCTTTTGGGTGTTCTACTCTGTTTTTTCTTACGAAAAACTCTAAATCTTCATAAACAACTACCATGTTTTTAAGAGCTGATTTTGCTCTTTTTATCATCTTGTTATTTTCATATATTCCATCTAATCCATCAAGATTTAAAAGTATCACACCCATTGGAGTCTTTAGCTCATGCATAGCATCTTTTATAAAATTTTCAAGATATTGGTTGAACTTTTTGTATGGCTCTAAACTCTGTTTGATGATGAAAAAAGTAGATATAAGCACCAAAAAAGATATAACTATCAATATCGCTAAAACATTTTGAATTAGCTTTGCATGCGTTATGTTTTTCCCCACTATAAGAAAACTAGCATTAAAAACATTCTCTTTTAGAGATAGTTTTAGATAACTCTTAGCCTTTTTTACAAGCTTATCTGAAGAAAAAACAGCTATTTTTTTATCAAACAAAGAGAAAATCTCGACTCCATTGTAATCAAAAATTGCACTTTTAAATACATTGGAACGAGGAAAATAAAACTCTTTTTTTTCAGAATTTGAGAACTCATAAATCTTACTCGATACTCTTTTTGCATATGCCTCTAACTCAATATTATCTTTGAAAGCACTATTTTCAAGCTCACTCTCTATATAAAAGTGAAGAGGAATAGCCACAATCAAAATCAAAATCAGTGCTTGAGCTAGTATGTACCTAACACTTAAAAAGTTTTTCTCAACCAATTTTATACCCAACAAGTTTTTTATTACTTATAAAGTCTTTATCACACTTTTCCCTCACTCTTTTAACGCACATTCTTATGTCTGCATAGCTAATATTTTTTGCTTCCCAGACAACATGCTGAAGAGTATCTAGTGAAATATAACTACCTCTATTTTGCACAAGATATGAAACTAACTCTATACCATATCCCCCCAAATCTACACTTTTACCATTTTTAAAAAGTGTTTTTGATTTAGTGTCAAAACTATAAACCTCATCAATCTCTATAACGTCTTCACTACTTTTAAAATTGTGTGTTTTTATAATGTACTCTACTCTATATTTCAACTCTTTGAGTTCAAAAGGTTTACGCAAATAATCACTACAACCAAGCTCATACCCAAGGCTTAGATTTTGAATATCTGTTAAAGAAGTGAGCATAACCACAGGAGTCTTAATTCCATTTGCTCTTATGTCTTTTAAAACTTCATAACCATCTATGCTAGGCACTCTTATGTCTAAAAGCAGAAGTGCATAAGAGTTTAAATATATAGCATCAAGTGCTTCTTTACCGTCCTCATAACCATCTACTTCATAGCCATTTGCCTCTAAAAAGTCCTCTATCGTGACTCTATATAGATAATCATCCTCTAGTAGTAAAATTTTCATTTTATTATCACTTCTCTTCTTTTTTGGTTAAACTCATAGCTACTATCATCTATATTGGTACTATGATAATCATAAATTTCATCTTGTTTTATATCCATACACAGAGCTATAAGACCAACATCTTGCATGCCGACACTTAGCATTGGAACAAGCACAATTATTTTGTTCTCTATGTTATGGTAGAAATTATCACTTTTAAAAATTTCTGTATGATTAATTAGTTTTTTGTAAAGCTCCTTAGAGTAACTTTTGCCTACCACGTAGTACTCGCCAACTCTTTGATGGTTTTTCAAATCAATTGCTATATTTATAAACTTTTTATCTAGGAGTGCTAGCATCTTTAAACCAAATTTTTTCAACCGTCTCTCTACATTTTTGAAATTCATAATTATTTCAATAGAACCTATAAATTTTTGTTGTTCATCAAAGATAGGTGTAATTGCTTTTATATTGAGTCGTTTTCCTAGCTCTATCGACACAAAAGGCTCTTTAGTTTTTTTAACTCTCACTAAACCTTTTCTAAAACTTCCGAGCTTTACTCCCATATAGTTACTATTGTCCCAGTTTCTTGCAAATGCCTCAAGTCTTTTAGTATGAACTTGTATCTCTATGTTATCTATACCAGCTGATTTCTCAATATCTTTTGTAAACTTATCTAACTCATTTAGAGCCATCTGTTGGTCACTTACATGTAACGCTTTTTTTATAATCTGATTTTGTGAAATAAAAAGAGAAAGTGAGAGTGCATACTGCTTTTCAAAGTTCAAATTATCGTTTAAAATATCTATGTTTTTAGAGATGTATGAATCAATCTTCTCTTCTTCATAGTATGATCTATATCTATTGTAAAAGACAAAAAGTATAAGTAATATAGTCATAAAAGCAATCAAAGCTAAAAGGTATATTTTTTTCATCTGTTCATTATACCAAAGGGGAGTAAAATCCCCTTTGATTTTACTTTTTATCACCTTTTATAACATCAATATCTAAACCAAATGCTTTAAAATTACTTTTTACAGAGTGCTTTTCATTTAAGACTTTTGAGTTATAGTAACCCATCTGCTCTTTTGGTAACAGACCTTTTTTCAAGTCAAAATCAGCTCTTTCTTGAGCATTCACAAAAAGCATGACATCGGCAGATTCACTGTCACTAAGAGTATTGCCTTGTGCTAAAGGCATGTTTGATTGCACCCAAGCTGCACCTTTGTTTAGTTTGCTCATACCAGCTCCTGTGTTATAAGACAACCACTCACCTTTTGCATTTTTGCCCCAAAGTGGAGGAAAAGAACCTATACCTTTTCCATTTTGTCCATGACACATTGCACACTTCATTGCATAAACTTTTTTCCCATTTATATAGTTATCATGAGTTGCCTTTTTTTGAATTTTTGCAAACTTTTTAAAACTTTTTGGCCATATCTTCATGTTGTGTGGACTTAAAGGTGCTTTTTCATTCATTTTCATGGGCATTCCTGTTGAGAGCCAAGTTATGTATGTATACATCGCCATACTAGCTTCTGTATCTATAATTGGGCGTTTTCCATTCATGCTTCTCATAAAACAGTTATTTGTTCTTCCTTGCAAAGTCTGAACAGTTTTTTCTCTTTTAGAGTAAGCTGGAAACGCAGTCGCAGTTCCTATGAAACTTCCTATACCATCACCAGTTCCTGGCTTTCCATCTTCACCTTTTAGGTGACAACTTGCACAGTTTAGTTTGTTGCCTACCATGTCTTTTGTAAGTGGATGAGTATCAGTTTTGAGCATAATCTCTTCACCAAGCTTAACCAATCTTCCAATCTCTCCCTTAGGATACTCTTTTGGAGCACTCCCTGCATAAAGGTAACTCATACCAAGCAACCCTATTGCTATAATTTTTATGAAAATTTTCATAATTTCTCCTTTGATTTTTCACATTAGACTTCTTGCATAAC
>CAZHBU010000010.1:0-43555 GCA_964530865.1 uncultured Sulfurospirillum sp. | reverse complement strand
TTATAGACAAGGACAATACAGTTGTAGTAAATGGTGTTGGATCTAAAGAAAATATCAATGCAAGAGTAGGACAGATAAAAGCTCAGATAGCTGAGACTAGTAGCGATTATGATAAAGAGAAACTTCAAGAGCGTTTAGCGAAACTAAGCGGTGGAGTTGCTGTTATTAAGGTTGGAGCTGCTACTGAAACTGAGATGAAAGAGAAGAAAGATAGAGTTGATGATGCACTTAGTGCAACAAAAGCTGCCGTAGAAGAGGGTATTGTTATTGGTGGTGGAGCTGCTCTTCAGTTAGCTAACTCTAAAATCAATTTAGAGCTTTGTGGTGATGAAGCTATAGGAGCAGAGATTGTAACTAGAGCTCTTCAAGCACCTATGAAGCAGATAGCTATAAATGCTGGATTTGATGCAGGTGTAGTTGTAAACAATGTACAAAATAATACTAATGATAACTATGGTTTTAACGCATCAAATGGTGAGTACGTAGATATGTTTGAAGCTGGTATTATTGACCCAGTTAAAGTATCTCGCATTGCTCTTCAAAATGCAGTATCTGTTTCAAGCCTACTTTTAACAACTGAAGCAACAATTAGTGATGTGAAAGAGGACAAAGCACCAGCTATGCCAGACATGAGTGGCATGGGTGGTATGGGTGGTATGCCAGGAATGATGTAGCATATTGTTATATCTTTTACGAACCCTATAATTTAGGGTTCGTAAATCTTCAAAATTGTTGTATAATTCTACATATTAATAAAGTGTGGCACTTCATATGATTCAAAGCGAAATTTTTTATCTTTTTTCTATCATTTCAGTAGGGTATATTCTTGGCAATATTAAAATACGTGGGTTCTCTTTAGACATTACTGCTATGCTCATAGTAGCACTTATTGCTGGGCATTATGGTATGGTTATTTCTGATGAATTTAAGTTTTTTGGATTGGCTATTTTTATCTATGCTGTTGGACTTCAGTCTGGTCCTGGTTTTTTTGAAACTATCAAAAAAGATGGGGTTCGTTTAAATCTACTAGCCGTTTTACTTGTTACTTCTATATTTGTCACTATTTATGGTATTGGTATTTATATGGATATGCCCAAAGGCACTATAGAGGGGATTTTTACTGGATCATTAACTAGTGTTCCTGCTTTGGCTTCTGCTTTAGAAGTTAGTAATGACTCATCTATCTCGGTTATTTTTGGTTTAGTTTATCCATTTTGTATTGTAATTACAGTTTTGTTTGTCCGACTTTTACCTGTTATTTTCAGAGTAGATTTAAACAAAGAAATAGAACTATACGAAAAAGAACAACGTCAAAAGTATCCAGATGTTTTTACAAATAACTATAAAGTAACCAATATAAACTTTAAAAATAGCTGTATAGATAAGCAACAGATAGAAGATATGACAGGTGCCATTATAGAGCGTATAGAGTATACAAATGAAGAAGAAGACAATCGTCTACATGTAAACAATATAGTAAGAGCTTCCGGCACTTCAAAAGAGTTGAAAAAGTTAGAGATTATTTTAGGTGAAGAGATTCATGATGCAATAGAGTTTCATGATGATATGAAAGTTTTTAGACTACTTGTTGCTTGTGAAGATATAGTGGGCAAAAAAATAGGTCAACTTACCCAACTAAAGACACTTCGCACAGTTATCACTAAAGTAAGGCGTTCTGGTATAGATATAACTCCTGATCCTAGTTTGACTCTTAGACTTGGTGATAAGCTTTATGTTGTAGCACCAAAAGAGTATGGGGAAAGAATCACAAAAATCATAGGAGATGATTTGCTAAAATATCCTGCAGCTGATTTTTTACCTATTTCTTTAGGTATAGTTTTTGGTATCTTGGTTGGTAGTATTCCTTTTGTAATTCCTGGACTTGGCAGTATAAAGCTTAGTTTTGTTGGCGGCATATTATTAACGGCGATTTTATTAGGCAGAAAAGGAAGAATAGGTCCTATAGTGTGGCAACTTTCTCCTCACTCTACGAGCATGATGAAGACTTTGGGGCAGCTTATTTTCATGGCTACGATTGGAACAAATGCAGGTAAATACTTAGTCGAAGCAGTTTCTCAAAATGGTTTTATCCCAATATATATAGCTCTGTTTGGACTGATTTTTTCGATAACTATGATGACGATTTTATGTCGTGTTTTTTTGAAGATGAATTTTATAAATATATTAGGTTTTCTCTCAGGAGCAATGGTATCAACTCCTACTTTAACAATGATAAATAATACAACCAAATCAGAATACTCCTCTATCTCTTACGCAGCAGTCTACCCTATGTCGTTAGTTCTTATGATAATTTTAGCACAATTAGGGATGAAAATTTTCTGATTTTAGGCTAAAAAAACATAGATAAATTAAAGAAAAGTGTGATACAATTAATATACATTAAGAAATAGAATAATAAAGATAAGGAGTTGGAGATGAAAATATCTACAAGAATTATAGTATCGTTAGTTGTATCGCTATCTATAGTAGGTGCAGCTTTGATTGGTTTGGCGTATAATAATATGAAGAAAGAGTCAGAGGTTTTTTTAGAAAAATTTAAAGAGTCAACGTATGCTGCTAGAAAACAAGAACTTCAAAATGAGATGGAAATCGTTATGGGGGGAATAATGGCTGTTTATAGTAGACTAAAAAAACAGGATGTTTCCGATAATGATATTAAACAAGAAATAAAAAATAGACTTAGAAAAATACGTTTTTTCCCTGATAAAAGTGGATATATATTTGTTTATCAAGATGATGGAATAAATGTACTTTTTCCTATAAAACCACAGCTTGAAGGTAAAGACTTAAGTGGACTAAAAGACAAAAATGGTGTTTATGTTATAAAAGATTTAATTAAAATGGGTAAAGCAAATGGCGGTATAGTTGAGTACCTTTGGCCAAAAACAAAAGGCGGAGAGCCTCAGAAGAAGTTTAGTTATGCAATGGAGTTTAAGCCTTACGCATGGATGGTGGGAACTGGTGTTTATGTTGATAATATTGAAAAAGATGTTGCTTTATTGAGAGACGCAACAGATAAAGAGATAACCAAACAAATTATGTACTTTGTTCTTGTTGCATTTGGTTTGGTTATATTAAATATATTTGTTAATATTTTACTTGTAAGAAAGAACATCACAACACCACTAAATGGTTTAATAAAAAGAGCTAGAAATCTCTCAAGCGGAGATGGGGATTTAACAAGAAAATTAGAAGTAGTTGGGAAAGACGAAATTGCACAAGCAAGCGAAGCAATCAATGACTTTATAGAGAAAGTAAGAATACTCATAGAAGATGCAAAAAATCTTTCAAATGAGAACTCATCGATAGCACATGAACTCTCAACAACTTCCCTAAATGTAGGAAAACTACTAGAAGAGTCAACAGATGTTGTAAACAGAACAACTGAGCAAGCAAGCATAATTAAAAGTGAGATGGGAAGTAGTATTGATGAAGCTAAAGTATCTAAAGATGATTTAGAAGAAGCAAATGGTTTCCTAAAAGAGGCAAACCAAGCAATCTTAGAGTTAACAGAAGAGATTAAAATAAGTGCAGCTACAGAGATAGAACTAGCTCATAAAATACAACAACTTAGTAGTGATACTGAACAAGTAAAAGATGTTCTATTAGTCATCGGTGATATTGCAGACCAAACTAACCTCCTAGCACTAAATGCAGCAATCGAAGCAGCACGAGCAGGAGAACATGGACGTGGATTTGCAGTTGTTGCAGATGAAGTTAGAAAACTAGCAGAACGTACTCAAAAATCACTAGTAGAGATAAACTCTACTATTAGTGTTATAGTTCAATCAATCATGGACTCAAGTGAGCAAATGACAAGTAATAGTAAAAAAGTAGAAGAGTTAAGTCATACAGCAGTAAGTGTAGAAAGTAAGATAAATGAACTCTCTGATGTCATGGGTAACGCCACACAAATGGCAGACAGAACAGTAACTAGCTACATAGAAACTGGTGATAGTATAACAGGTATCATTGATGGTGTAGGAGAGATAAACGGACTCTCCACTCAAAATGCTAGAAGTGTTGAAGAGATAGCAGCAGCAGCTGAGCATATGAATAAGATGACTGAGACACTTAAAAATAAACTAGATGAGTTTAGAACATAAATGCTAATGCAAGAGAAAATCATATTGATTGGGGCCTCAACGGGAGGTCCTGGTCATCTAAAAAAGATTCTCTCTAGTCTTGATTCATCTTTTAGTACTCCAATTATTATTGCACAGCATATGAATCCTGTATTTATAAAAAGTTTTGTAAAACAGTTTGATGATGAGTTGCCATTTAAGTTTTATCTAGCTGATAATAGACATGATATTGACCCTTTCACCATGCATATATGTGCTACTCATTGTGAGCTAAACAAACGTGAACATTATTTGAAATTAGAGAATGCTAGTGGTGTTATATCTCATTATAATCCTAGTGTAGATCATCTTTTTAATTCAGCAGTTAAGTTGTGTAAAGAGTATGATGTTTTAGCTATACTTTTAACTGGCATTGGACATGATGGTGCACAAGGATTAAGTGATTTGAAAGATGCTGGTGCTACTTGTTTGGCTGAAAGTAAAGAGAGTGCGATAGTCTATGGTATGCCTAAAAAAGCAGCGGAATTAAACAGTAGTATTAAAGTGATGAATTTGAATCAAATAATAGTATATATAAAACGATTTGGAGATTAAGGATGATTAATGTTTTTTCGAAAAAAAAATGTTTATATAGAAGAGATAGAAGAACAACCTATAAAAGAAGATTTTAGCACTTTTGGTTTTAATGATATACTTTATTACATAAAAAGAGAGATTGGTGTAGACCTATTTGTAAAAAGGAGTATCATTGAGACTAGAATGAAGCTTTTTTGTGAAGAGAGAGATATTAGTAGCTTTAAAAAACTTCATGATGCAGTAAAGTATAAAAATGATCTAAGGCAAGAGCTCATAAATCTATTGACGGTAAATGAAACATATTTTTATCGGGAAGAGAGACAACTAAAAGAGGCTATAGATTTTACACAAAGTCGAAGTGGTAGGGTTAATATTATCTGTGCTCCTTGTGCTTCGGGAGAAGAAGTTTATACGCTTGGTATGATGATTAATGAACAGTTTGGTTCACTAGAAAAGTTTACTATTACAGGCATAGATATAAACTCCGAAGCTATTAAAAAAGCAAATCAAGGTGTTTACTCACAACGATCACTACATAAACTGTCTCAAACACTAAAAGATAAATATTTTATTCAAAACGGAGATACGTATAGTGTAAAAAAACATCTTTTTTCTTCACTAAGGTTTTCAAAAGTAAATATTTTTGAAAACTCATTTGTAAATATGGGAAACTTTGATATAGTTTTTTCAAGAAATATGCTCATATATTTCGACGATGATTTTAGAGTTGCTGCTATGAAAAGATTTGCTCAACTTTTAAAAGGTGACGGAAGACTGTTTTTAGGTCATGCTGACATAGTTCCTAAAAATGAATGGTTTGTAAAGAATGGTTTTGGAAGTAGTTGTTATTACTCTAAATCTTAGATATATTCTTTAACTTTACATACATCATTGCTGTCATTATAGCATCATTGATGGCGTCATGTTTACCAAAGATAGGAAGTCCTAAGTCTTGCATGATAACATCAAATCTCAAATCTATATGTCCATCAGGTATAAACTTTATCTTTTTATCATGATAAACTCCAGAAACTTCTATCTGCTTATTTGGAAGTTTAATTCCAATATATGGTTTTAGGTATTTATTTATCATATTTACGTCAAATTCAAGGTAGTATCCAACAAGAGGACGTGAGCCTATAAAATGTAAAAACTTTTCTAGTGCTTCATTTGGTTCACTGCCATTTTCTAAGTCAATATTTCTTATTTGATGTATCTTTATACTCTCTTCACTTATTTCACGAGTAGGTTTAACAAAAATCTCAAATTTTTCTGATGTAATTATCTTATTGTCTTTGATTCTCAAAGCACCTATAGATAAAATTTCATCTATTTTTGGATTTAAACCAGTTGTTTCAGTGTCATAAACAATATATTCATTAACTGGAGGTTCATCAAATAAAAAAGAGTAATTTTCATCTTTGAGATTTTTTCTATTAAAGTGTTTAAAAATACTATTTAACATTATTGTACCATACTTAATTTGAAGTGATGAGTTAAAAAATCTTTGAATTTATTGACTATTTTAAAGCTATCTTTTAAAAGTTCTAGTTCTAATTGATTTAGATTTTTTATATCAATTCTATTATCTGGGTCATTTTCATGTTCAAAGTAGCGTAGTCTCTCTTGAAGACGTAAGTTTAGAAGGGTATCAAATGCTTCTTCTATTGCGTCACAAAAGCTATCGTCAACAATCTTTAGTTTTTTAAGTTCTCTAATTCTACTGTTTGTATTGGTTACATGTATACCATTTTCAAGTGACATACTTCTTATTCCTTGTACTATTGGAAAAATTCCACCTTTTTTTACATCAATATGGTTGTCTTTAGAGATAAGATTAGTAAACATACCAATTGGTGTTTCAAATAGAAGTGAAGCTTTTGCAAAGTTTGCCATAAAAACACTTCTATCTTTTACTCCATCAAAAACTCTATTTTTGAGTTCAATGAGAAGTTCATGGTTACCTGCAACGCTAATAGCATCAAAAAAGATCGCAAGGTGCATATAATCATCTCCACTAGGGGCTTCTAGCCATCTATCTATCTCACTTTTATATGCGTTTAAATCTTTTCTCCAGTACTCATTTGAGACCATTATATTGCCTTCACATCTTGGAAAACCAAAATCTATGAGTATTCTTGTAAACTCTGTCATGTAACTTTTATACTCTTCCACATCGGCACCATTTTCTATGATGAGTGCATTGTCCTGATCTGTTTTGAGCATCTGTTCTTTTCTACCTTCACTTCCCATAACAACAAGGCAAGCTTTTTTTCCTAAGTTTTCAGGAACTATCATCTCATAAAGTTTCTCATAAATCTTTTCATTAAGCTCGGAAATAAGTTTAGATATGTACTCTACTTTAGTCCCTTTAGCATGTAGCTTTTTGATAATATTTATGAAATCTTGACTAGCTAGTTTTAACTCTTCAATTGAGTTTGCTTTTTTAATTTGAACTGCAACCAAGTAAGTATGGTTTGCAAAATAGCTAAGCAGGTCAAGTTGCTCTAATATACCTATAACTTTATCACCTTTTGTTACAACTATTCTTTTTATAGAGTTCTTAGTAAATGAAAGTAGTGCATTAAATAAAAAATCATTGTGCTCTATGGTAATGATAGGACTTAGGGCTATTGGACCTATTGGACCAAATTTATCATAGTTGTTGTAGAGTATATGACGTCTTAATATGCTGTCAGTCACAATACCAAGTTTTCCATCATTTTCCACCAAAATACAGTTTGTTTTTAGCTCTTCCATCTCTTTAAGAGCATCCATGATAGGTTTGTTTGCATCTACAATACAAGGATCATGAAGATAAGAGTCACTCACACGTGCAATCATAAAGCCTGACATTTGTGTTGAGTACTCTTTTTGTTTTGCTGATTGAATACGATTTGCCAAATCTTTTATGTAGTAATCTTTAAAGTTTCTATTTGAATCAAGTAGTGATTTAAAATCATCTTTTTTCATTTCAAAACAGATAAGCTCTTCTAAAACTACAAATGTGTCTTCTGTTTTGTTGTAAATCAAAGAGTCGGCATCAAATGTGTTTGAGTTTGTATATACTTTTACAAGTTCGTTATTATGGTATTCACCAACTTCCCCTTTAATAATAAGATATAAAAAATTTGAAAGATTATTAGGATCTATAAGAGTGGTATCTTTTTTGTAGTATGCTATGTCCATAGAACTTACAGCTTTTGTTAGTTCTCTTGGGGTTAAAAGTTCAAAAGGGTGGATTGATTTTAAAAATGCTTCTTGATCATGTAGACTCATCTTATGTTACCTTTACATGTAGTATTTTATTAAGTTATCACAAATAAGTTAAGAAAAGGCTAAATTGGAGGAAGCACACGGCATAAAACCGTGTGCTTGTGTAGATTAGTGAGTTGCCGCACCAGCTCCTCTAGGGATTCTGATGTTTTCAACAAGATCTTGAATATGCTGTGGTGGTGGTGGAGTAATTTTACTCACAATGATTGCCACAATAAAGTGAAGAATCATACCAATGGTACCAATACCAGTTGGAGCGATGCCCCATAAGTAATCAGCTTTATCTCCGCCCATAAATACAAAGTAGATTATGTATCCAAAAGTAAAGACAAGACCACTTAGCATACCTGCAATTGCACCCTCTTTATTCATTCTTTTATAGAAAATTCCAAGAATGATTACAGGGAAGAAAGAAGCAGCTGCAAGACCAAATGCAAATGCAACAACTTGTGCAACAAATCCTGGAGGGTGGATACCTAAGTAACCAGCAACAAGAATTGCAACTACTGCTGCTAAACGAGCACTCATAAGCTCAGCTTTTTCACTTAGTGTTGATTTTCCAGTTTTTGGATCTTTCATCAATACATTTCCTAAAAGGTCATGTGAGATTGATGTAGATATAACAAGTAGTAGACCAGCTGCTGTTGAAAGTGCTGCTGCCAAACCACCGGCTGCGATAATCGCGATAACCCAGTTAGGAAGACCAGCAATTTCTGGATTCGCAAGAACGATAATATCACGGTCTATATAAAGTTCGTTGATAATCTTACCATTTGTTCTCATATCTTCTGCTGATGCAGTATGAGAAGGCATAGAGTTAGAAGTTAGACGCTCTCCACTATTTCCTTTTCCTTCAGCAAATTTAGGTTTACCTTTTCCGCCTTCAAAAGCTTTTCCTGAAGCAAATTGAATTTTACCATCGCCATTTCTATCAGTCCAACCAATAAGTCCTGAAGCTTCCCAGTTTTTAAACCAAGAACCATCATTTCCTTTGATTTGTCCATCAACAAACTTAGCGTAATCTACATTTTGTAGGTTTTTGATAAGGTTAACACGCGCAAATGAAGCAACTGCTGGAATTTGTGTATAAAGAATAGCAATAAATACTAAAGCCCAACCAGCTGAAATTCTAGCACCCTTAACTGTAGGTGTTGTAAAAAATCTAACGATAACGTGTGGAAGTCCAGCAGTACCAAGCATAAGAGCTGTAGTAAGCATAAACACATTCCAAGTACCAGCATGACTAGCTGTATACATTCCAAAACCAAGATCAGTCATAGACTGGTCTAGTGCATGAAGTAGATACGTTCCGGATTCTATCATTTTTATACCATCATCAAATTGGAATGGAATAGTTCCACCAAAACCAATTTGTGGTAAAAATGTTTCTGTAACTTGTAGTGAAAGGAAGATTGCAGGAACAGTAAAAGCAAAAATCATAACACAATATTGAGCAACCTGAGTATATGTAACACCTTTCATACCACCAAGAACAGCGTATATGAAAACGATACCCATACCAATATAGATACCCATGTTAACGTCAACTTGTAGGAATCTTGAAAATACGATACCAACACCTCTCATTTGTCCAGCAACATATGTAAACGAAATAAAGATTACACATACAACCGCAACAGTACGAGCGAAGTCAGAGTAGTATCTGTCACCAACAAAATCAGGAACAGTAAACTTACCAAACTTTCTCAAGTATGGTGCTAAAAGCATTGCAAGTAGTACATAACCACCTGTCCAACCCATTAAGTATGCACCACCATCACTACCTTTTAGTGATACGATACCTGCAAGTGAGATAAAAGAAGCAGCACTCATCCAGTCTGCACCAGTTGCCATTCCATTTAGTACAGGGTGAACTCCACCACCTGCAACATAAAATTCTTTAGTAGATCCAGCTCTTGCCCATATAGCTATACCGATATAAAGAGCAAACGATAGACCAACAAATAGATAAATTAAACTTTGTAATTCCATTTTATTTCCCTTTATTCGTGAATATCATATTTTTCTTCAATTGCTTCCATTTTTTTTGCATAAACAAAAATAAGAACCAAGAAAACATATATAGCACCTTGCTGTGCAAACCAAAATCCTAGTTTGAATCCTCCAAATGTAATTGCGTTTAACTCATCAATAAAGATGATTCCACAACCATAGGATACGACAAACCAAACAACCAATAGTTTAAGAATAAGTGATATATTCTCTTTCCAATAAGCTTCTGCAGCTTCCTTGTTCATAGGGTCTCCTTAAGTAGATTTTAAATGTCAATGTAATTCAACATTTTTTCAAGCTCAATCATAGAGCTTCAAAATAGCATTAGCATAGCAAAATAGATTTTTTTTTAAAAAGTTATTAAAAAGTAGCTATTTGTGTAGATTTGAAACATATTGCTATTTTCTCAGTGTTTCATATTTACACAAAAAATATTTATGTTAAAATAGAGAAAAAATTAGGAAAATAGATGCACGCAACAATAGAAACTTTTTTAGCAAATGTAAATTCACTACACCAACTTAAAGCAGAAAATTTACCAAATGATGTTTTAGAAGAGATGATAAAAATGGAAGCAAATGAGTTGTACAAATTATGTACCCAATTGATAGTTTTACAATACAATGTACCAACTGAAGATAAGATGATAACTATGAGTGAAGATGAGATACTCACTCTTGTAGATGAATATGCAAAAGCCCTACTAGAACGATTCGGAAGGTAAATATGTAGTTGTTATAAGATTTGCAAGTGAGTTTGCAAGTATTTTATACCCTTCTGCATTTGGGTGTACTTGGTCTATTTTTAGATAGTTGTCGCCCAATATATTTTCAAGAGAAGTATCATCTATTGGGACGTTAAGTTCAGTTGATATCTCTGTATAAATTTGGGCTGTAGAGAGTGATAAAACCTCTATCATAGGAATTCCTACCAAAACTACATGTATATTTTTTTTTCGTGCTAGTTCTATCATTTTTTTAATATTGTTTTTTGCTTTTATGAGACTTTTACGTCTTATAATATCATTGCCACCATGGCAGATAATAAGGATTTGAGGTTTGTACTTTTCAAGAAGGTCAGGAAGTCGTCTAAGTCCTGCACTAGTCATTTCTCCATTGATACCTGCATTGATAACATCTGTTTGAAGTAACATGGCAAGTTGAGAAGGATAACTCTTATCTTTATCTACATTGTAACCATAAGTGATACTATCACCAAAGGCAAGTACTTTTGTATCCATTGGTAACATAATTGCTCCATCAAACTCTTCACTAGAGTTGTCAAAAAAATTTAGAACGACAATAGTGATGATTGCTAGAAATACTAATTTTATTAAATCCATGGGATATTATATCAGATTATGGTAACATTCAAACAAAAAGAGCAAATTTTGGAAAAAAAAGATATTGATTTTATTGCAGTTGGGGCACTTTGTATGGCTATGCTTGTTTGGGCAAGCTCCTTTATAGCTATGAAGTCTGCGATTGGTCCAATTGGCCCCATGAGTGTTATGTTTGGGCGTATGTTTATTGCTAGTTTGTGTTTTTTATATTTTATAAAAGGCTTTTTTAAGTTAGATTTTACAAAAGAGGACATAAAATATATAGGCTTAATGGTTCTGTTTGAGCCGTGTTTGTACTTTATGTTTGAGGCAAAAGCTTTAGAGTATACAAGTGCGGGTCAAGCAGGTATGATAACCTCTATGATGCCTCTTATAACTGCTATTGGTGCTGGAATTGTACTCAATGAAGTGATAACAAAAAAGATTATTATAGGTTCACTTCTTGCAGTTAGTGGTGCAATATGGCTTAGTCTTAGTGCAAGTGGAAGCGAACATGCTAGTAACCCACTCTTAGGTAATACCTTAGAATTTTGTGCGATGGTTGTTGCCTCTGGGTATGCTATATCTATACGGCATCTTAGTTCAAAATTTTCAGCTATTTTTCTTACTGCTATTCAGGCTTTTGCAGGAATGATTTTCTTTTTACCCTTTGCTCTATGGGAATACAATACAACGACTATGAATATGACCTCAGATGCTCTTTTATGGACTCTGTATCTTGGTGTTATTGTGACTATTGGAGGATATGGACTTTTTAACTTTGCTCTTGGACGCATGGAGGCTAGTAAAGCTTCTATCTATATTAACTTGATTCCTGTTTTTGCTGTAATTCTTGCTTATTTTATTTTAGGTGAAGAGCTTACGTATTCTGGTATGGTTGCGAGTTGTATTATACTTAGTGGAGTGATAATCTCTCAGCTACCAACACAAAAGTTAAAGAAAGCTCATCTTAAACGAAAAGCACGCAAGCGTCGGTTAGTTCGTGAATTAAATCATCAGGAGTTTTGCAAGAAGTCTATAGTATAATTTTTGCATGAAAACATATACAGAGATAGATTTAATTATAAAGCCAGAGTTTGTACAAAAGTATAGGGATGGGTATCCGTTAATTTCAAAAGATTCCATTTCTGATTTGAATCGCATAAAAGAGGAAGGGGTTATTTTAAACTTTCTTGATACCAAGGGTAGGTTTGTTGCTAAAGGTTACCATGGTATCCAAAACAAAGGTTTTGGTTGGATACTCTCTTCAGATAAAAATGAACAAATAGATAAAAATTACTTTGCTAAAAAGATAAAAATAGCCCTTACATGTAGAGATGATTTTTTTAGCTCCAAGCATACAACTGCCTTTAGAGTTTTTAATGGAGAAGGTGATGGAGTAGGTGGGATAAGCATAGATTATTTTGATGGTTATTATATGCTGACTTGGTATAGCAAAGGTATATATGAGTTTAAAGATGATATTTTAGAAGCTCTGAAACAACAAGTAAAGTACAAAGGTATCTATGAAAAAAAGCGTTTTGACACTAAGGGAATGTATCTTGACAATGAAAATGATTTTGTGTGTGGGGAAAGAGCAGATGCCCCAATAGTTGTAAAAGAAAACAGTGTAAACTTTGCAATATACTTAGATGATGGTGCTATGGTTGGTGTGTTTTTAGACCAAAGAGATGTGCGAAAAGCTATTAGAGATAAATATTCTAAAGACAAAACTATGCTAAATACTTTTTCATATACAGGTGCATTTTCAGTATTTGCAAGTTTAGGAGGGGCAACAAAAACAACTAGTGTTGATTTGGCAAAAAGAAGTCGCCCTAAAACAAATGAACAATTTAGCATAAACAAAATAGATCCAAAAACTCAAGATATCATAGTTGAAGATGTTTTTAATTACTTTAAATACGCAGTACGAAAAAAGTTAAAGTTTGAGTTAGTTGTACTAGATCCACCAAGCTTTGCAAGAAGTAAAAAGCATACATTTTCAGCTTCAAAAGATTATGTAAAACTACTAAAAGAGGCAATAGAGATAACGAGTAAATATGGAGTTATTGTAGCTTCAACAAACTCTGCAAATTTCTCTATGAAAACCTTTAGAGCTTATATAGAAAAAGCTTTTAAAGAGTTAAATGGAAAGTTTGAAGTAAAAGAGAGTCATACGCTCCCAAAAGATTTTAGAATAAATCCTAAGTTTAAAGAGGGAAATTATCTTAAAGTTGTTTTTATAAAAAAACTTTAAGATAACCCATCAATAAAAACTATATAAACAGTACACAAGCATCTGTTGGACCATGTGCTCCTATGACCAAAGATTGTTCGATGTCAGCAGTTTTTGATGGACCACTTATGAAAACTCCATAACCACTCTTATTAAACTCTATACGCTCATATGCTTCGTGCATGGTGTCTACTATGTTTTCTTTAGGAACTACAATCAAAAGTTGAGTTGCCAAAAAGTACAAGGCTCGGTGGCGGTTGTCAGGGTTTTTAACCCAAACTGAACCATTTTCAGCTACTGCAAACTCTGCTGTGATGACTGCTAAATCTACATTTTCAAGTGGGTGAGGAGTGTTTGGTTTGTTTGCGTTTTTTGTACTACATGTAAACTCTTTACATGCAGATACAATTACATTCAAATCTTTATAGTTATTTGCCACAAATTCATTTACGCTTTCATCTTTTAACCAGACTGCGTTTCCTCCAACACTTTTAAGTGAAGTAGTAAACTTTTTATCTATGTTTTCATACTTTACATGTAGAATGTTCGTTTCTGGTAAATCTATAGTAGAAGAGGGTATATTTTTTTTGATATTATTTAAAATTGCTTCGCGTGATGTCATTACTTTTTCTCCTCTCTTTGTTTATATAACTCTTTAAAACTGTTTTTTGGGAATTTTGGCAGTTCTCTTTTTTTACCCCAAACATTTGCTTTAGAGTAGAGTATGCTTCTTGGAAGTTTTGGTACAATTTTTCTTGCCATTAATCCACCAAAATCTAAAAGAGCAGGGTGTTTCATAACCCAAGTTGCTATTTTTAATGCAGTATATTTTTTTGCCCCTAAAAGTCCAGCAGATACAACACTTTGTCTATGTTTATAGAGTTGATTGTGTAGGTCTATTTTTGATGGACATACATTTGTGCAAGAAGCACAGAGTGTACATGCAAAAGGTAGTGTTTTATTTGTACGTAAATCTTTACTAGCCCCAAGAGTTGAACCGATAGGCCCTGGGATAGTATAGCCATAACTATGTCCACCACTACGTCTATAAACGGGACAAGTATTTATGCAGGCTCCACATCTGATACAGTGAAGTGACTGCTTAAAATCATCATTTACTATGATATCTGAACGACCGTTATCAACTATAACGATGTGTAGTTCTCCGCCTTCAACAGGAGCATGAAAGTGAGAAGTGTATGAAGTTATTGGCTGACCAGTTGCACTTCTAGCTAGTAACCTTGTAAATATACTTAGGTCTTTAAGGCGTGGTATGATTTTTTCAATTCCCATACTTGCAATGTGAAGTTTGGGAAGACTAGCACCCAAATCTGCATTACCTTCATTTGTACAAACTACAACTCCACCAGTCTCAGCGATTCCGAAGTTTACTCCAGTCAAAGAAGCATCTGCATTTAAAAACTTTTCTCTCAAGTGTTTTCTTGCAGCACGGGTAAGGTAGGTTGGGTCACAGTTGTCTTTTTCTGTTTTTAAAAACTTTTCAAAAGTTTTTCCAACGTCTTCTTTTTTTAGATGAATTGCAGGTAAAACTATGTGAGAAGGTGCTTCTTCTCGAAGTTGGACTATACGTTCTCCAAGGTCAGTATCAACAACCTCTATACCATTTTCTTCTAAAAATGGGTTAAGATGACACTCTTCTGTAAGCATAGATTTACTTTTTACAAGTTTTTTAGCACCACGAGCTAGTAGAAGTTTTAGAACTATTTCATTGTGTTCTTTGGCATTTTTTGCCCAGTGTACATGTAAACCTTTTTCTTTGGCATTTTTTTCAAACTCTTCAAGATAGTGGTCAAGTTTATCTATAGTGTGAGTTTTTATCTCACTTGCTACTCTTCGCAACTCTTCCCACTCGTTTAGTCCATGAGCTGCAATATCTCTTTTTTCTCTTACAAACCATAGGGCTTTATCATGCCAATGCATTCTCTCGTCATTGGCTATAAATTCCGCCGCTTTCTCAGGGTGTCCCATTACGATTCTCCTGCAAGTATTTGTGCAATGTGCATAGTTTTTATAGGAAGTTTTTCTCTATCGATGATGCCTTGCATGTGCATAAGACACGACATATCAATGCCCGTCATAACCTCTGCTCCTGCACTTAAATGGTCATTTACTCTGTCAATTCCCATCGCAGCACTCATAGCATCTTCACTAACACAAAAAGTACCACCAAAACCACAACACTCATCGTTGCGTTTAAGAGTTACAAACTCTATATCGTTTACGAGCCCAAGTATCTTTTCAATTTTTGAAAAAGATGGCAAATTTCTTTCACTCATACTTGCCATGCCGAGTTCACGATGACCATGACAAGAGTTGTGTATACCAACTTTATAAGGAAAACTTGCATTCATATTGGTTGGTTTTATTACATCATGTAAAAACTCAACTAACTCGTAAGTATGTGTTTTGAGGTGTTCAAATCCATCTTCACCTTCCAAAAATTGAGCATAATTCTCTCTCACAAAAGCAACACAGCTTCCACTTGGCGCTACAATATAATCATAGTCTTTGAAAATTTTGAGAAATCTTTTTGCTAACTCTCCAGCTTCATGAGCACAACCAGTGTTTGCCATTGGTTGACCACAACAGGTCTGATTTGTTGGGTACTCTACATCTAAACCTAAGTTTTCTAAGACTTTCAAAGTAGCCATTGAGGCTTCAGGGTAGAGTTCATTCATAAAACATGGTATAAAAAGTCCAATACGCATTAATTCTCCTTTAGATGTAATAAGTTTATCTTTTATAGATAACAATTATATGACTAACTCTGTATATTATATATACTTTTTGCACTGTTTACAAATATGTTTTGTTGTTCTTTTTTTTCTAAATTACTAAGGAGATCTCTGCTTAGGTCTACCCACTCTTCGTAAGTACATTTTAGTTTAACTACAGGCCAATCACTTCCCCAAATAACTCTTGTTGATGTAAAATATTTTATTATAGTTTGTAAATAGGGTATTATCTCTTTTTTTGAGTGCTTATTGATACACTCAGTTACTAAACCAGAGAGTTTACATGTAACGTTTTTATATGATGAAATTTCTTTAATAAGTGTTTGCCACTCTATGAATTTTTTATCTTTTAAATCTCCATCAATAATTGGTTTTGCTCCATGATTTATGATAATTTTTAAATCCGGATATTTTTTTGCAATATCTATTATATTTTTTAGATGGTTTTGTTTAATTAGTGCTTCAAAAATAAGATTATTTTTTTCTAGCTCTTTGAATATTTTTTCAAATTGAGGGTTATTTATCCAGTTTACATCTTCAATATCTTGAAGCATAGGTCTAACACCTTTGAATTGTTTGTGTTTAACTAGTGCTCTTAAATTTTCTATTACTGTATCAGATTCAAAGTCTATCCAACCAATAACACCTTTAATAATTTTATTGTTTTGAGCAACTTTTAAAAGGTGAAGAGTTTCGTTTGTATCATCTGCTGCTTGAATGACAATTGCTGATTTTATACCAAAAGGTTTAGTAGTATTTTTGTAATCTTCTATTGAAAATGTGTGGTATAGTTTCGTTAAATCAGGCGTTAACCATCTGTAATAACTTTTTTTTATATCCCAAATATGGAAGTGACAATCAATCATGTTTTATTTCCACTAAACCAAAAGTTTTGAAATCTTTTTTGCTGCAAGTTGTAACACCTTTAGTGACTCTATTTTATCTGAGGTATTGTCTGGACTGTTAACATATGGTATTACAATGCTAAAGACACCAATATGACTCATTTTTGCAATGACCGGAACGGCTATATCTTGAATGCCCTCTACAAAGGCAGAAGGAGCAATGATATATTTTTGAGTTTTTATTTCTTGTAATTGAGTTAAAATCTCTTCGTAGCTTATTTGATCGTAATTGTGTCTAATTTTTTTCAAGAATTTTGTTTGTTCTGTTTTAGACATATGGGCTAAAATAACTCTACCTGATGTTGCTTTTTCTAAATCTTTTGAGTGACCCACTCGAATTGAGAATACAAAACTATTTGGACTATCTGCTTTAGCAATTACTATCATTTTGTCATCAAGTTTGATTGAGCAGTGGCATGACTGGTTTGTTTTAATTGATATATCTTTTAAAATAGGCATTATAATGTCCAAAAAAGAGTAGTTTGTTATAAACTGCATACCTAGTGAAAAAAGTTTAGAACTAATTGTGAATGTATCAGAATCTTTTTTATCTATATAATCACTCTCAACTAGCACGTATATTAGCCTGAAAATTTGGCTAGTACTTACATCTAGTTTAGCGGCAATTTGGCTTAAAGTTAGAGGTTTTTGATGTAAAGATAAAATCTCTAAAATCTCTAAACCTCTTGATAGTGCGGGTGCCTGATACTTCAATTTAAGTCCTTTTTTAAAAAATTATAGCTTAATATCACAATTGGTATTGTAGTCAAAATATTTATAACCCAACACAAACTCTCTATGTCCCATCTCTTCAGATCTGCTAGGAGTTCCATTTGCAACTTCTATCACTTTGTTATATATCTCATTTCCAACTTTTTCAATTGTAGATTGATTGGTAATTATAGTTCCTGCATTTATGTCCATGTCGTCTTTTAAATTCTCATAAGTTATAGGATTTGCACAAATTTTGATTACTGGAGAGATAGCTGAGCCAACAACTGAACCTCTTCCTGTTACAAACAAAATTACATGCGCACCACAAGCTATAAGTTCAATAATCTCTGCACTATCATTTATATTTGGAAAACCCCATAGCTCTGGACCGTCTGGAACTACATCTAAAAGAAATAGACCTTTAGATTTAGGAGCTTCACCCGGTTTAATTATACCACATATTTTTGAAGAGCCACTTTTTGCATAAGCACCCATGGATTTTTCTTCTTGAGTACTTAGCCCACCATCTGCATTTCCAGCTGCAAAACTACCGTATCCCATAACTTTATAATATTTAGCAGCTTTCTGAACTGATTTGATTAGTTCTTCAGCAATTTTATCATTAATTGCTCTACTAGACATGATGTATTCGCATCCAATAAGTTCGCCAGTCTCTTCAAAAATACATGTTGCATTTTCTTCTAAAAATGAATCAAATGCTTTGCCAACAGCAGGGTTTCCACTCATTCCACTAGTGCCATCTGAACCACCACAAATTGTACCAATTACTAGTTCACTTATGTCCATATCTGCTCTTGGAGTTGACTGGAGTGTATTTTGCATATCTTTTACTTGTGATATGCCTTTTTTAATAGTATTAATTGAGCCATTGTTTTCTTGAACTGTTAAAAGTCCAACTTCTCTTTGTGACTTTTTAATGTGCTCAAATAGATTGTTTCTATCCATTGATTCACACCCCAAAGAGACCAAAAGAACACCACCTACATTTGTGTGTGTAGTTATTGCTTTTAAAATATTGTCTGCATACTCATTTGGATAACAGCCTGGAAATCCAATAAGTTGAACATCATCATCAAACTTATCTGCAATTTTTTGAGCTACAAACTTTGAACACTCAACTAAATAACAGACTAAAATAGCATTTCTAATACCTTTTTTTCCATCTGCTCTTAAATAACCTTTAATTTTATTCAAAATAAACCCTTGTTTTCTTATATAGCTATATAGTTACTTTTCATATTGTGTATATGAACTAACTCACCTAATTTTATATCTTGCGTAGCTGAGCCTATACTAACTCCGTACTTTAAGATAACTTCACCATTTTTTATATCGTTAATTGCAATTTTATGTGCCATTTTTATATCATCTAATAAAACTATATTTTTATCTTTTATGTGTATTTTTTCATCTTTTTGAAAATCATCGCAGGCAACTGCTATATTATCAAGTTCATTGATAAGGACTGCGTTTTTATTTTTTTTACTTAACATGACTACTCTTTTTGAATTTCATAAAAACATACTTTATATTTACAGTATGTACTCTATTGATTGGCTTTAAGTGAATCTTCACTATAATCTAACCTTAAAGCGACTTAAATGCTAATTTAGTCTGTTAAACACTCTTCCTTCAGAAGCTTGTTTTTAACTAATGTTTCCCAAAACTCAGATGGAATTTTTATTTTTATATCTTCCAATGGTGACTCGAAGTGTTTTAGTTTTGCACTGCCAACTAAAATTGAGCTTACATTTTTTTGTAGCATAGGAAACTGAATAGCGGCTTGTCTTAAAGTTATATTGTACTGCTTGCAAATGCCCTCTATTTTATTTACTCTTTCTAATATCTCTTTTGGAGCATCTTCGTAGTTATATTTTGCTCCTTTTACTGTTCCTGTAGCTAGTATTCCAGAGTTAAATACACCTCCCACAACTATTTTACTACCTCTTTCTTTACATTTTGGAATAAATGTTTTTATAGACTCTTGTTCGAGTAGCGTATATCTTCCTGCAAGTAAAAAACAGTCCCAATTACCATATTCCATAGCTTCTTCACAAACTTCATACTCATTTACACCTAGTCCTATACACTTAACTAGATTTGCAGATCTTAACTCATCTAGTGCTTTATATCCACCACTCATTGCAATTTTCATCTGTTGTTTATGGTTATCCCCATGAGTTACTCTACCAATATCATGCATGTATAGTATGTCGATTTTTTCTAGTCCCAATCTTTGTAAGCTATGCTCAAAAGATTTCATAATACCATCGTATGAGTAGTCGTACTCTGGTCTAAAAGGAAGAGCATTTATAAAGCTTTCTCTTGCTTGGTGATAAGATGAATCAGGGTGTAAAACTCTGCCCACTTTAGTTGAAAGAATATAATCGTCAGGATTTTTAGTTCTTAAAAAATCTCCAACTCTTCTTTCACTCAATCCAAATCCATAATAAGGAGCAGTATCAAAATACCTATAACCTAAATTCCAAGCACCATCTAGTACGCTATTTACTGATAAAGGGTCTATTTCTCTATAGAGATTACCAAAAGATGCAGTACCGCAAGAAAGCTTTAATTTTTGATTTTGAAGAGCATCATTCATCTTTCCTCTTTTTTATATATAAAATTTAATTTCTAATTTAAAATTATTTAGAGTTTACCTTTAGTTTATTTATAATTTCCTTAAATAATTTAAATTTTTAAATATATTCTACAAATTTACCTTATTTGTTATAAAATACGTTTTCCATCGATGCCCACCACTCACCTTTTTTTCTTGTAGGAAATGGTTTTTGGCATGGACCACATAGTTTCCACCACGCTTTATTGTCTCCATTGTCTGCCATAGTTTTCATGTCTTTTTCAAAGTTATTGCCACTGTATTCCCAGTATGAGAAGAGAATATTTTCTGGTTCTTTTAGAAAAATTGAAAAATTATGTACATGTACATTTTTTAATAGTTGTCTAATTGTATTAGGGCAATTTTTATGTAATTTTTTATACTCTTTAACTTTTAATTTATCAAGATATATGCACATCCCCATTTTTTCCATTTCATAAACCTTTATGTAATTTACCAGATTTAAAAACCTGAGGTTTTTAAATCTAACTAGTAAGAACTATCTTTTGATTTTTTTTTGCTATCTTTAATTCCTGATATTTTGTTTTTAAATTTTGATGTAATTTCATATGCAGTTTGTGCTATGTAGCTTGAATCATTACTAACAGTAACATAATCAAAACCTAATTTCACCATTTTTAAAGCATAATCTAAATCTGTATTATAAAGACCAATATACTTACCATGCTTTTTAGTTGTTTTGACAATATGCTCAATAGTCTCCATGATATAAGGATCTTCATTATTGAATTGGGCAGGGTATCCTAAACTAAGTGATAAATCTGATGGACCAATGAAAATTGCATCAATACCCTCTGTTCCTATTATATCGTCTAGGTTTTCTAAAGCCTCTTTAGTTTCTATCATAGCAATTACAAGTAAAGATGAGTTTGCAATAGGTTGATAATTATCTCCATATAAAAAGGGAGCTCTAGTTGGACCAAAACTTCTTGTGCCCATTGGTGCATAACTAGCATATTCAACTAGTTTTTGAGCTTGTTCTTTATTGTTAATCATAGGACAGATGATTCCAGTAGCACCAGCATCTAATGTTTTCATGATAGATGCTGGATCTAGCCATGGGACTCTTACTATAGTTGGTGTAGATGTCGTATTGATTGCTCTAATCATCTCTACAGTTTTTTGGTAGTCAATGACGCCATGTTGCATATCAATTGTTATAGAATGAAAACCTTGATGAGCCATTATTTCCGCACTAAAGCCATCAGGTATAGTTAGCCAACCATTAATAGTTGACTGGTTCTTTTTCCATAACTTAATCAATGGGTGATTATTTGTATACTTTTTTGACAATGTATATCCTTTTAAATTAGCAAGATTCTATATAACTAAAATCTTTTTGTTGTTTTAGGTTTGCTTTGAACCCAACTTAAAAACCTTTTTAAAAGTATATCATAAATAAATTAATATTTTATATATAAATCATATAGTAGTTATTTATAGATAATAATTCCAATAATTGTTTCTTTATTGATAAAAAACATTTTTTTATCAACTTTTAATGGATATATACATGGTATTAAGCTTTTTTTAATAAAAAGAATGTAAAATTGAATTGTTCAGATTTAAAATTAACTTTTGTATATGAAATAAGAAATAAAATACTTTTTTATTCATAATGATTAAGTGGAGGTTAAGGGGTGAAAAAATGGAAAAATTATTAGATATGTACGATGTTGTAAAAATATTTCCTGGTGTGAAAGCTCTTGATGGGGCAAAAATTGATTTATATGCTGGTGAAGTACATGTTCTTATGGGTGAAAACGGAGCTGGAAAATCAACATTTATGAAAGTGCTAACTGGAATATATAAGAAGGATGAAGGTAGCATAAAGTATTTGGGTAAGGAGTTAAATGTTAACTCTCCTAAAGAGGCAGAAGGAATTGGTATTAGTATTATTTATCAGGAATTTAATCTTTTACCAGATTTAACTGTTGCAGAAAATATTTTTATTACAAAAGAGCCTTTAAATTCATTTGGCTTAATTGATTATAATAAGATGGAAGAAAATGCAAGAAAAATATTGAAACATTTGAATCTAAATATTGACCCTCGTGCAATAGTCCATGATTTAAAAGTTGGACAACAGCAAATGGTAGAAATAGCAAAAGCAACTTGTGTAAAAGCTAAAGTTTTAATAATGGATGAACCAACGGCTGCTTTAACTGAAAAAGAGATTAAAGAGTTGTTTAAAGTTATAAAAGAATTAAGAAGTGAAGGTGTTGGCATTATCTACATTTCTCATAGAATGGAAGAATTACAGCATATTGCTGATAGGATTTCTGTTATGAGAGATGGTAAGCATATTGATACCATGAAATATGAAAATACAAGCATTGATGAAATTATTCAAAAGATGGTTGGTAGAACTTTAGGCAATCAATACCCAGAAAAAAATTCAGAAATAGGTGATATTCTTTTAGACGTTAAGAATTTATCTCAAAAAGGTGTAGTCTCTGACATAAATTTTAACCTTAGAAAAGGTGAAATTTTAGGTTTTGCAGGATTGATGGGAGCTGGAAGAACAGAGGTAGCAAAACTCTTATTTGGTGCTACTCAAAAAGACTCTGGCGAGATATATTTAGATGGTAAAAAAATATCACCAAAAACTCCTATTGATGCTATAAAACATGGGATTGTATATTTGACAGAAGATAGAAAAAGAGATGGAATTTTTGCGGAAATGAGTGTTGAAGATAACATAATGGTTTCAAATTTAGATCTTGTATCTAAAAAATTCTCTTTTTATGATGCAAAAGCTGCAAAAGTAATGTGTGAAATAATATCTAAATATTTGAATATTAAAACACCATCATTAGAGCAAAAGATAAAACATCTTAGTGGAGGTAATCAGCAAAAAGTAATTTTAGCTAGGTGGACTATTAGGGGTCAAAAAATTCTTATTATTGATGAGCCGACAAGGGGTATTGATGTAGGAGCCAAGAGAGAGATTTATCATTTAATGAGAGATTTAATTTCTAAGGGTGCTAGTATTATTATGATTTCTTCGGAGTTATCAGAAGTTCTTGGTATGAGTGATAGGGTTGTTGTTATGCAAGAAGGTAAAATTTCAAAAATTTTAGATAATGACGAAAATTTAACCCAAGAAACAATAATGCATTATGCAACCTCATAAAGTAAAAAGGAAATTTAAAAATGATAGAAAATAATAAAGGAATAAACATGTATAAAATGAATCTGAAATTATTTGGTAAACAGGAATTGGTGATTTTTATATCTTTACTCATTTTAATCACATTTTTTTCGTTTACATCTGAGTACTTTTTGTCTCTTCAGAATTTTCTTACAATAGGTCTTCAAACATCGATAATAGGAATAATCGCTTTAGGTATGACATATGTCATTATTACTGCAGGAATTGATCTTTCTGTTGGTTCTATAGTCGCATTTTCAGGAGTAATTATAGGTTTTTCTCTTCAGTATGGTCTTCCAATTCCAATTGCTATTGTAATTGGACTAATTGCGGGTACTTTGATTGGTGTTTTAAATGCATTTCTAATTGTACAAGCTAAATTACCTCCATTTATTGCTACTCTTGGCATGATGATGTCATTAAGAGGATTTACACTTGCCATTACAAATGGTATGCCAATATCTCAATTTGATTACTCTTTTTCACAATTTGCATCTAGTAAACTTCTTGGTGTTCCGATGCCACTCATATATTTCTTAGGTTTAGGACTAATTTTTGGTGTGATACTAAAGTATACAATAATAGGTAAGCATACTTATGCTCTTGGAAGCAATGAAGATGCGGCTAAGCTATCTGGCGTAAATGTCAATAAGGTTAAATATTTTGCATACGGTTTAACTGGATTTTTATGTGCATTTTCAGGGGCAATTTTAACTTCAAGATTGATTTCTGCTCAGCCTACAGAGGGGACTGGTTATGAAATGGATGTAATTGCTGCTGTAATTATTGGTGGATCAAGTCTTATGGGTGGCATAGGAACCATATTGGGAACAATTATTGGTGCATTCATAATGAGTGTATTAAAAAATGGTTTAAATATGCTTGATGTATCAGGTTTTTGGCAACAAGTAATAATTGGGTTAGTGGTATTGGGTGCTGTATGGCTAGATAAAATAAAGAGCAAATCTTAATACTAAACAAAATAGTTTAAAGTGGGGGTGAAAATAATTAATAACTTTGTGACTTTGATTATAGATTTCAGGTGGATTTAGTTATCTTAAAAATTTATTGCAATTTTTTAAATAAATATAGAGTTTGATTGAGAGTTGCAGTAGTTCAAAAAAATTAAGGATAAAAAATGAGAAAAGTAGTAAACACATTATTGATTGCAACATTAGCTTTAGGAGGATTAACTATTAGTGCTTTTGCTAAAGATAAAGTAGCAATAGTTAGCAAGGGATACCAACACGAGTTTTGGAGAACAGTAGAAGCTGGCGCTAGACAAGCGGCAAAGGAGTTAGATGTTGAGATGTCATTTATTGGACCTGAAAAAGAGTCTGAAATAGGTAAACAAGTTTCAATGGTAGAAAATGAGTTAATAAAGCATCCAACAGCACTTATGTTAGCGGCATTAGACCAAAATGCTTTAAGACCAATTTCTGAAAGAATTGTTAATAGTGGTATACCTCTAGTGACTTTTGATTCAAATATTGCAGGTGGAATTGAAACAAGTTTTGTTGCAACAGATAACATTCAGGTTGGTGTTCTAGCTGCAAAAGAGATGATAAGATTGATTGGAGAGAATGGAATAATTGGTGTAATTGCTCATAATGCTGGAACAAGTACAGCGATACAAAGAACTAAAGGTTTTATTAATGAGATGAAAAAGTATCCTGGTATAAAACTATTATCTACTAAGTATTCTGATGGAGATAAAATCAAGGCGATAAACATTACTCAAGATATCGTAACTGCTAATCCAGACATTAAAGGTATTTATGGAACAAATGAGGGAGCTGTTGTTGGTATTGGTAGAGCAATTTCTGAAATGGGTAAAAATGATTCTATTGTTGTAATCGGAGTAGATAGTTCAACTGAAGAAATTAACCTACTTAACGAGGGAGCAGTTGATGGCATGGTTGTTCAAAGTCCATTTAATATGGGTTACTTAGCTCTTAAAGCTGCTATAAAAGCTGCACATGGTGAGAAAGTTGAAAAAAGAATTGACACAGGTGCTGTTTTAGTAACTAGAGAAAATTTAAATGATGAAAAAATACAAAAAGTTTTATTTCCATTTGGAAAAAAATAAGAAGTAATTTTTGTGCATAATTTATTTAGAAAGGCTAGATAATGGATAAAATTTTAAGAATAAATATGAGTTCTGAAGGTGGTCCAACAACAAGTGTGGAGAGTATTGGAAAATACAAAGGACTTGGTGGACGCGGCATGACAAGTACAATAATTGCAACTGAAGTGAATCCAAAATGCGATCCCCTTTCAGCTGATAATAAACTTGTTATTGCTCCAGGAATTGTTAGTGGTACAGCTACATCAACTTCTGGTAGAATGTCTGTAGGTTTTAAAAGCCCAATGACAGAAGGAATTAAAGAGTCAAATTCTGGTGGACAAGCTTCGCAGCATTTAGCTAAATTAGGTTATGCTGCTATTGTTATTGAAGGGAAACCAGTAGGTGATGATTTATATAAAATTCTACTAGACAAAGATGCTGTAAAAATAGAGAAAGCAAATGAGTTAAAAGGCTTAGGTACTTATGATGTTGCAGATAAAATAAAAGATCAATATGGTGATAAAAAAGTAGGTCTTATGTGCGTGGGAATTGCTGGTGAAAATCTCATGATTAACTCTACTATTGCATTTACTGATCCAGAATTTAGACCTACTCGTCATGCGGCAAGAGGCGGTGGTGGAGCAGTTATGGGTTCTAAAGCAGTAAAAGCTATTGTGATACAAGCAGATGGATTAAAATTAAGAGAGCCAAAAGATAAAAAAGCTTTTCAAGAGGCTAATAGAAATTTTGTTAAAGAAGTTTCAGCTGCGGCTATGACAGGAAAAGAGGGAACACTAAGGCAATTTGGTTCAGCTGCCGTTGCTGATGTTACAAGTGAACTAGGTGGATACCCAGCATTGGGTGCAACACAAGGAAGTTGGGAAGGTGTAGCAAAAATCAATGGCAGTCATATGGTAGAACTTGAAAATGCTAGAGGTGGACAACCTATACATGCGTGTCATACAGGTTGTACGATAGAGTGTTCTGCAATTTATACTAATCCTGATGGAACTTTTCTTTCAAAACAGCCAGAGTATGAAACAGCGTGGTCACTTGGCGGATATTTAGGAGTTAATGACCCAGATAAATTAACACAAATGGATCGCCTGTGCGATGATATTGGCTTAGATACAATAGAAGCTGGTGTAACAATTGGTGTATTGATGCAAGGAAGTGATGAATTTTCAATGGGTAATGCTGATGACGGTATTAAAATACTTGAAGAGATAAAAAGTGCAAGCTCAAAAGGTAAATTTTATGGTTCTGGTGCGTACAATGTAGGTAAAGAGATAGGTTATGAAAGAGTACCTGTTATGAAAAAACAAGCAATGGCTGCATATGATCCAAGAGGATTTAAAGGCCTTGGTGTAACATATGCTACATCTCCAATGGGTGGAGACCATACAGCTGGGCATACTTTACCTAATCATCTTGGAGCAATTGAGCCAAAAGTAGAAGGCACTGCCATTGAAAATCAATGGTTAGCATCATCAAATGCACAAATAGATGCAGCAGCATCTGACACAACTGGTGTTTGTGGTTTTGCAGATTTTGCTGGACTTGATAGACCAGATGCGAGAAAATATCTTCTTGAAGCTATAAGTGCTTTTACGGGTGATGAATGGAATGAGAATAGCTGGTTAGAACTTGGTAAAAAAATCTTGAGAACAGAAATAGATTTTAACAGAATAGCTGGTCTCACTGAAAAAGATGATAAGATACCTGAGTGGATGAAGAGAGAGCCTCTTCCTCCTCATAATAGTGTTTTTGACATCCCTGATAGTGATCTTAAAAAGACTATAGACTCTTTTTACAAATAACAAAAAAGGGATTTGTACATGCAAATCCCTTTTTTAAAGGAAAAAAATGATAAAAGTAACAGTAAAACTTTTTCCACCTTATTCTCAAGAAAAGTTTAATAGTAAAGAGTTTGAACTTGATAACAATTACACTACAAAAGAGTTAGTAAAATTAATTTCTTTGCCAAATGATAGTGCTTTTACTACAATTTTAAATTCAAAAATTATTTTAGATGAAGTAGATTTAAAAGATGGAGATTCTGTATCAATATTACCTGTTATTAGTGGAGGTTAGATGTATTATAGCCATTCAGATAGAGGTTTTGGTTTACCTAGAAAGTAACCTTGTCCATAAGTGATACCTATTTTTGTGAGTTCATCTACATCTTGCTGAGTTTCAACATATTCTGCTACTGTTTTTTGTCCATTGAGCATAGTAATCTCTTGGATATATTTTATGACTGCTTTATCTGCTGGATTTTTGTGCATATCTTTAACAAAACTTCCATCTATTTTTACCATATCAAATGGAAGATTTTTTAAGTATTCAAAAGATGACATACCTGTACCAAAATCATCTAATGCTAAGCCTATTCCTTGCTCTTTGATCCATTTTATAAAGTCTAGAGCTTCATTAAAATTGCCGATTGAAGAAGTTTCTGTCAATTCAAGTTCGAGTTTGTTCCATGGGAAGTCAAATTGTTCTATTGTTTTTCTTAATTCACTTTGAAATTCCAAATCATTGATACTAGAACTTGCTATGTTTATATGTACGGAGTTAAGAGATTGTATATGTTGTAGGTTATCTTTAATATATTGGAGGTATTTACGTAGCACAAATATATCTATTTGTACCATTAAATGATGTTTATCAGCAACAGGTAAAAACTTATCTGGAAATATGAGTTTGTTTTTGTAATCTCTCATTCTTAGAAGTATTTCATATGAATAATAGCTATTTTTATCTTGTAGAGGGACTATTTTTTGTGCATATAGTTCAAATGAAGATGGACCATCATTTAGTGCCTCTTTTATATAATTTGCTATTTTTAACTCTTTTTTTAGTTTTTGAGATATATCATTTTTTATATCATGTATGTAAATATTGTCTAAACTTGTTAGTTTTGCAGAGTGTAGAGTATTGTTTGCTACTTTTATTAACTCTTTAAATGTATATTCTAATGGTTTATAATTTAGAAGACCTATTTTAGATTTTACTGACAAATACTCTTTCCCCCAAGTAATATAAGTATTTTTTAAGAGGTCCATATGAGTGGTTAATAATTGTGTCGTTTCATTAATTGTTCTGTTTTTAAGAAGTACATAAAATGTATTGTTTTGAATTTTTGCAATGGTAGAATCCTTTGGAAATATGGATTTTAAGTTATCTGCAACTAGTTTTAAAAACTCATCAAGTATTGCATTACCGGCTACATTTTGTATGAATTCTAGTTTTTCTAATCCAATTAGAACTAATGTATTTGATTTATTAGACTCATTTTTAAGTGTATCTTGAATTTCCTCTTCCATGTAAAAACGATTATATAGTCCTGTTAGTGGGTCATATTTTGCTTGGTAAAGAAGTTTATTTGATGTATTTGAGATTTGTATCATAAATTTATTGAAACCATCAAATAGAGTTTTTATCTCATTTTTTGATTTTGTATTTAGGATTTTAATTTTATTGTTTATTGGATCACTTAAGTCTATTGCTTGAGTTAGTTTTTGTATAGGGTCTGTAAAAAGCCTACTTATATAGAGACTTATAAAAAAACTCATTAAAATAGCAAAAGGGAACATTGCTAAAATATAATACATACGTTTTGTAAATGCATCTTGGTATGATGTTAGGTCAATGTTGGCAATAACATAACCAAAAATATGGTTATTTGCTTTAATATGGCTTTTAACAATTAAGTTACTTTCTCCAAAATCTATTTTTTCTTTTTTAAATTTATCCTTTTGTTTATTTATTTTAGAGATATCTTTATATTTATATATAGGTTTTAAATCTTTATCATAAAGTATGAGACCTTGTAAGTCTTTATAAGATGAAAGCCTATAAGACATATCAGAAAAGTTGCTTACACTTTGATAAAGTATAGATTTTAGTAGGTCATTATTTAGAGATTTTATTAGTATTTGTGTCTCTTCTAAAGCATTTTTTCTGGAGTCTTCAGTATGAAAATTATGAACTATTACTATGGTTGTAAATTCAATGATTCCAACAAGTAAAATCATTAAAAGTACTAATTGTGTTCTAATCGATAGCCTATACCACACTTAAGAAATCTATCTTGTAGGAGTTTCTACTGGTAAAGAAAAATCATTTCCCCACTCTTTCCAAGAGGCATCATAGTTTGTTACATTATATCCCATCTCTCTAAATGCAAGGTAGCTAGTTGGAGAGACTTTTCCATCTCCACAATAAACTATAACGTGTTTTGATTTGTCTATATCTTTATATATGTTTTTTAATGAAGATACAGATTTTAGTGTTTGGAATTTCCCACTTTTATCTATGTTTTCTCTAGCTGATTTGTTTATAGCACCTGGTATATGCCCAGATCTTTTTGCTGTCGTTTTTTCTCCCTTGTATGCTGCATTTGGTCTAGCATCAATAATAACTTCTTTAGGATTTTTAATTGCGATTAGTGTTGTAAAAGATGTAGCAAAAGATTTGTCATTAATAGTTAGTATGTAGTTACTTTTTTTACTTTTTGTTATTTGGTTTGTAGTTGGAAAAGAGTTTGAAGTCCAGTATCTAAAACCATGATTAAGTATCTTTAAGTTTTTAAAGCCATATGTTTCTAATGCCCAAAAGACTCTTGAGCTTTTAAAAAAAGAGCCATCATCATATATGACAATAGGATCATCTATATGAAGACCCAAGTTTTGTATGATGGTTACCATTTTGGATGGTTGTGCAATTTTACCATTGTGTTTAACATCTTGATAGGTTTTATCTGCGGGCAAATTTAATGCACCTAGTATATGATTTTTTTGAAACATAGAGTTATCTCTTGTATCAAGTATTGTGTAAGTATTGAGCGTATTTTTAAGAGTTTGAGGCTCAACTCTAAACGACTGAGCTTGTAAGTAAAAAGTACATACAGCAATCAAAATTGCAATTTTTTTCATAATCATCCTTATCCTAAAAAAGTGTTTAAAAAGTACTCTATTAAAAGCACTCCTAATGTCAATGAGGTTATTATACCTAAAAATCGGACTATTCTCATCTTTCACTCAATGCAAGTTTTAGTGCAAGTCCTACAAAAACAGTTCCTGCAACTTTGTTTAGAATATTTTCTGCATTTTTTGATTTGTTAAACCAGTTTCCTAGTTTTCCTGCGACTAAAGCGATAGAGCTAAAAACTACTAAAGCACAGAGCATAAAAATGGCTCCTAAAGTAAAGATTTGTAAAGTTACACTTCCTGTTGCTGGGTTTGTAAACTGTGGCAAAAATGCTAAGAAAAAGATAGAAACCTTAGGATTAGTAACATTCATAATAATCCCACGTTTATATAGTTTAAAAGGGGACAGGCTACTTTTATCTGCTTCTACACTACTGTTTAAAGAAGACTTAAAGGACATATAAGCAAGATACAGAAGATAGCCAGCTCCAACGAATTTGAGCATGTTAAATGCAAAAATAGAAGTTTGAAAGATTGCAGCAACGCCTAAAGCAACAGCAGTTGTGTGAAAAATAAGTCCACTACACAGTCCTAGAGTTACAAAAATCCCAGGTTTTGCACCTTTACTCATAGATTGAGTTAAAACAAAAAGATTGTCAGGTCCAGGGGCAAGAGCTAAGAGAGTAGAAGCAGTTATAAAAAGTAGTATAGTTTCAAAATCCATAAATATCCTTACATGTAAAAATGTAATTATATCTCAATTTGAAATATTTTTCTTTTGTTTAATTTACTTCTAGTATAATACACGTACAAATAACAATAGGAAATATATATGTCAAGAATGACAAATGCAGAAGCATTGGCTTTAATACAAAATGCTGATTTGCACGAACTTGGTAGAATGGCAAGTGAAAGAAAGCTAGAGCTTCATCCCAAAAAAGTGACAACTTTTGTAGTAGATAGAAACATAAACTATACTAATGTATGTTGGGTAGATTGTAAGTTTTGTGCTTTTTATCGACATGCTAAAGAGGAAGATGCTTATGTGCTTAGTTTTGAGCATATTGGTAGTAAAATAGAAGAGTTGATTGCCATTGGCGGAACGCAGATACTTTTTCAAGGTGGAGTTCACCCAAAGTTGAAGATTGAGTGGTATGAAGAGCTTGTAGAGTGGATAGCAAAGACATATCCGACCATAGACATACATGGTTTTTCTGCTATAGAGATTGATTATATCGCTAAGATTTCTAAGATAACTTACAAGGAAGTTTTACAAAGGCTTCAAGACAAGGGTATGTTCTCTATTCCTGGAGCAGGTGCTGAGATACTGAGTGATAGAGTTCGTGACATCATTGCTCCAAAGAAATTAAACTCTAAGGATTGGATTGAAGTTCATCGTCAAGCTCATAAAATCGGTATGAAAAGTACCGCAACTATGATGTTTGGTACGGTTGAGACTGATGAAGAGATTATTGAGCACTGGGAAATGATAAGAGATCTTCAAGATGAAACAGATGGCTTTAGAGCTTACATAATGTGGAGTTTTCAATCTGATCATACAGAGCTTATAAAAGAGATACCGGACATGAAAAAGCAGTCTTCAAATCGCTACTTAAGACTTTTAGCTGTTAGTAGACTGTACTTAGATAACTTTAAAAACATACAGTCTTCATGGGTGACACAAGGAAGCTATGTAGGGCAGTTGGCCTTGAAGTTTGGAGCGAATGATCTTGGAAGTACCATGATGGAAGAGAATGTAGTTTCAGCCGCAGGTGTAACAAATGAGATGAATCAACAGCAGATGATAAAGCTTATAAAAGATATAGATGAGTATCCAGCAAAACGTGATACAGCCTACAATATTTTGGAGAGATTTTAATGAAGTACCTAATAACAATAATGATATTTTTGCAAGGAGCATTAGTGAGTGGAATAGTAGAAAAGATTAATATAAAAGGCGTTGAAGTACCTATCGTTTACGAGCAAAATAGTGCTTTGCCTATCGTTTCTTTGCAGTTAGTTATCAAAAATGCAGGAAGCTTGCAAGATGGTAAAAACTCTGGAATTGTAAGATTTACAGCAAGCATGCTTGGAGAGGGAACTAAACAAAAAGGTGCTATACAGTTTGCCGATGAGTTAGAGAGTCGTGCAGTTAGTGTAAATGCTCACGCAGGGGCTGAAACTTTTGTGTTTGAGATTTCATCTTTAAAAGAGGAGTTTAGTTTTGCAGTATGGATGTTAAAAGATCTGTTAAAGAACCCAAATTTTAGTAAGAGTAGTTTTGAGAAGATAAAACAGCTTACTTTAGGTGGACTTTCATCTAAAAAGAGTGATTTTGACTACATAGCAAATTTAAATCTAAAGAAGATGATTTTTAAAGGTACTCCTTTAGAAAATTCTTTTAGTGGAGATGAAAAAAGTATTGGTAAGTTAAAACTTGAAAATGTAAAAGAGTATTATGAAACTCATATAGACCTTACAAATATGATAGTCGTAGTTGGTGGTGACATTAGCATAGATGAGGTGAAAGTATCTTTAGCAGAATTATTAGAAGACGTAAAAGTTGGAAAAAAACGAGATCTAAAGCATTATAGAGTAAATGCAAATGGAGATGAAAAAATAGAAATCAAAGAGACTAAACAGGCTTACGTCTATTTTGCTGCACCATATAATTTGGAAAGTGATAGTGAAGAGGTATACAAATCAAGAGTTGCAAGTTTTATCTTGGGAGCTAGTGGTTTTGGAAGTCGCTTAATGGAAGAGATAAGGGTAAAAAGAGGGCTTGCTTATAGTGCTTACGCAAGAACTAGCATAAGCCGTTCTAGCTCTTACTTCTCAGGACATCTTCAGACTAAAAATAAGAGTTTAGAAGAGGCGAAGAGTGTTGTTATAAGTGAAATAAAAAAGTTTGTAGAAAAGGGTGTAACACAGAGTGAACTTGACCAAGCAAAGAGATTTCTACTTGGTAGTGAGCCACTTAGAAATGAGACACTTTCACAAAGATTAAGTGGCGCATTTACAGAGTACTATCGTGGCTTTGAGATTGGTCATTCAAAAGTAGAGCTTAAAAAAATAGAGAAGTTAAGTTTAAAAGAGTTAAATTTGTTTATAAAGCAACATGATGAGATAAACTCTTTAAGTTTTTCTATTGTAACTGATGCAAAAAAATAGTGATAAACTAAAACGCCTTGGGGTAAGCAACCTTTTGGATTTGGCACTGCTTATCCCAAAATCTTTTGACAACACATACGTAAATCAAACCCCTTCACTAAATGAGATAAATACAGTACATGTAATAGTCCTACGTTCAAACCTTTCAAAAGTTTTGAGTTTGAGATTTTATTGTGAAGACTGGGAACAAGAGATAAATGGAGTGGTTTTTAGTCCAAGACCTTACCATAGAGCACTTTTTAGAGTTGGAGAGAGTCTACATGTAAGAGGTAAGATAGAGTGGAAACAAGGCAATATATCTATAATACAGCCCATCGTAGTTACACAAATAAATACTATACTTCCAAAATATAAAACAGCTTTACAAAATAGAACTATGATAGCTTTGGTTAAACAGTATCTTACATGTAAGGCTTTAAAAGATGAAGGCTTGAGTGAAAAAGAGGCAAAAGTCGTCATGGAACTTCATGTGCGTAAGGGTTTAAATGAAAAGTCTTTGCATGTAATGAAATTTGTTGAGATATATAACTACATAAGAGCATTGAGTAAAAAGAAGATTGATTTTAAACCTAAAAATAGATTGAACTCAGATGAGAGTGACTTTGTAAAGTCATTGCCATTTGAGCTTACAAATGATCAAAAGAGTGCTATAAGTGACATAAAAAAGGACTTTAACTCAGATAAATCTGCTAGAAGAATTGTAATGGGTGATGTTGGAAGTGGTAAAACTATAGTAATACTAGCTTCAGTGATGATGTCGTACCCTAATAGAGCTGTTTTAATGGCTCCTACTACTATACTTGCAAATCAACTTCTTGAAGAGGCTAAGAAGTTTTTACCTCTACATGTAAAGAGCTTTTTACTTACAAGTGCAACTTCAAAAAAAGAGGATTTGAACCAATATGACTTCATAATTGGTACTCATGCACTTCTACATAGAAAACTTCCAGATTTTGATTTAGTTATGGTTGATGAACAACATAGATTTGGTACAAAGCAAAGAGAACTCATAAATCAGCTCTCTGTCGAAGATGAAAAGCACCCTCACTTTTTACAGTTTTCTGCTACTCCAATCCCACGAACTATGAGTATGATTCAATCATCTTTGGTTGATTTTTCTTTTATTAAAGAGACTCCATTTAAAAAAGATATAGTGACAAAAACTATAAGAAAAGAAGATTTTAAAAATCTAACTCTACATATAAAGAGTGAAGTGCAAGAGGGTAGGCAAGTTATAGTTATCTATCCTCTTGTAGAAGAGAGTGAGACTATAGAGTACCAGTCTATAGAGGAGGCACGTGGTTACTGGGAAAAGAATTATAAAAATGTTTATGTTACGTATGGTGCAGATAAAAACAAAGAGGAAGTTTTAGAGACTTTTAGAGAAGAGGGCAACATACTCATAGCAACTACTTTGGTAGAAGTAGGTATATCTCTTCCAAAACTTTCAACCATAGTTATAGTAGGAGCAGAAAGATTAGGACTTGCAACACTTCATCAACTGCGAGGTCGAGTGAGTAGAACAGGCTTAAGAGGATACTGCTTTTTATATACAAACCAAAATGAATCTAAAAGACTAACCGAGTTTAGTAATTCAAATAACGGTTTTGATATAGCAGAGCTTGATTTAAAGTATAGAAAAGGTGGTGATATACTGGGTGGAGTTAGACAAAGTGGTCAAAAGTTTGAGTTTTACGATATGGAAAAAGATATTTTGATGAAGGCTAAGAGAAGATTGACAACAATATAAGTATATTGTATAATATATATATATTTAAAGGAGTTATTATGTTAAGTTTAAGTGTATCTCAGGCACAAAGGCAATTTACTTCTATATTGCTAGAGCCAACTACAATTATTGATAAAAAGAGCAATATAAAAAAAGCGGTAATATTACCTTATGAGATGTATGTAAAACTAGTAAGTAAGTCAAAGAAAAAAGTAAAAATAGATTTGAGTCAATTTGAAGGTATTTTAAAAGGTGATTTAATTACTAATGATACTCGTTATAATACGATATTAAAGTGAAAATTTTTTTAGATACAAATATTTTTTTAGATTTTTTATTGGCACGAGAAAATAGAAAAAATGCAAGAAAAATATTTGAAATTATTGAAAGTAGTTATTTTAGTTTTTATTTAGCAGACATAACTTTAATAAATATTGATTATATTGCAAAAAAAGAGATTGCAGATTTAAGAGAATTTTTAAAATATATAAATAATAATTGCACAACATTGGGTGCTACTAACATAAGTTTTGAGAAGGCTCTAAATATGGAAAATAATGATTTAGAAGATAATGTGCAGTACTGTTTAGCATTGGAGCAAGGTTGTGACTATATAGTTACAAATGACAAAAGTTTTTTAAAAAAAGATATAAAAATTATAAGTTCAGAAAAGTTTGTTTTAAAGTATACAGATTAATAGAAGGGAAGCTATAAGCTTCCCGTGTTGGCTAATAAAGACCGTATTTATCATCTGCTCTTTTGTAGATTGTACGCATTTTGTCGTCCATATCCATAAAAACAAAGAATTGCTTACCACTCTCTTTTAGCTCATTTAGTGCCTCTTCGATTTCGATAGGCTTATAGCTTTCTAATCTAGTAGGTACTATTTCATCAGCATCATCAAAAGCTTCAGTTTCCACCATAGGCTCTTCTTTTACTTTATGATTTGTAATCTTATCATGATGACGTCTAAGAACTTTTTTTGCTCTTTCTATTGCTAAATCAATAGCCGCATAAAGGTCTTTGTCTTTTTGCTTGATTACTACTGTGTTCATATGAGCAAGGTTAATAGCAAACTCTACACTAAAACCTTTTTTTCCATTTTTTTCATCTGCTGAAAGCACAACTCTAGTTGAGATAATGTCTAAATTATACTTAGTTAGTGAATCTTTTCCACTCTCTACATGAGCTTTGATTGCGTCAGTTAGTTCTAACTGCTTTCCTACTATACTTAAGTTCATCTTGTCTCCTTTATATCCCTAATTTTAGGGGTTTATATAGAAAGTATAACAAAATGAACCTTAAATAAAAAGGAAGAATTATAGAAAATTATAAAATACCCTTTGTTATTATTGTTATGCTATAATAGTCTGTTATTTGAGTTTTACTATGGTTTTTGTATGCTTCTTCTATGCATGCGAATTCGATCTGGAATTGTACCATTATCACTTAGTGATTGTTTTGTTGAAACCCACGTGTCTATGATTACAGTTCTGTTTGATTCGGCAGTAACAATGTTTGTTCCTAGTTGCACACAATTAACACCAGTAAGCCCACTTCCTATATACATAATAGAAATATTTATATCAAACATATTATTATATGTTGAGTTAATTCTTTCTAAACATCCTGCATTGTAGTCATGACCACTCATGGCAAGTACAGCATACTCTGTACCACTTCTTACTAATAATTCTGCTTGATTTTTTAGATATATATCTGTTGTTTGTTTTACTGCTTGAGTTGAGAGTGAGATGCTTAATGCAGAGATTGTTGCAATTAAGACAAGAAATATAATAGCAGTCAATAGTGAAAAACCTTTTCTCATTAGAATACCACCTTTTCTTTACAAAATGCAAAGTTATAATCACCACTTCTATTGTCGTCATTGATGCAAAGTTTAATACGAATAGTTTCACCTATTTGAGTAAATCTAAATGTACTAGCATGTTCTATAAGAACACTGCTATTACCATCTGTGTAATTTTCATTTTCCCAGGGTTGGTAGTTGTAAAAAAGCGTAATATTAAAATCATTTCCTGTAGAAACAGGAACAATAGCGTAAGCACTCCAAGCTAAATCATACTGTTCGTATATTGTGTTTGGCATTGTTGTTCCATTGATTTCAAGTGTATCAGTATTGCTCATTACAACTTTGTACGTATAGTTTCCATCAGTAGCAACGGCACCATTACCACTCCAGCCATAGTTGCTTACATTGTATGAGTCTTTTCCTTTAAAGATTATCGCTGGTCTTTGCTTGTTGCTTGTTTTGTTTAAGTCAACAGAGCCATAACTAAGTGCCGATATGATGTTGTTCGCATAGTTTAGATTACTACCATTTGTTTTTAATGTTTTTGCTGAACTATTTGTCTCGTTAAAGTTATGTAGGTCAATAAAGCCACTCCATCCGGGAACTACTCTTGTACCATTGTGTTCTCCTAAAAAGCTTTCATTTGATTTTCCTATCCACTCTATGATATTGTGGTTTTCAGTAGCATCAGGAAGTGCAACAAAAGCATTGACTTTTTTTGCTATAACACTATCTTTTATGCGGTATTTAAGTCTTTTTGCTACTTGGTCTAGTACAGCCTCTGTTTGAGCTTGAAGTCTATTGATTGATCTGGTTTTCAGATAGTTGTTATATAGATTAGCAATGATATCCGCTCCTATAGAAGCTACTATGCCCATAACAACAATGACCATTACTAGTTCTATCATAGTAAATGCTTTTTTCATTACCAGTCTCTCCTTAGAAGTTGATTTCCACCTATGTTAGCTGAGTATGCTCTTAGTGTAAATGGTGTTATGCTATTTTCTGTATTACTTACATTTAGTTCTATCATTTTTATATTTGTAGATAAATTTGCTGTATTTGTATTGAAGTTAAAGTTTATGTTGTTTAAGGTGTAGTTAGTAGTGTCACTCACATATGCTACTGTTGTGTTTATATCAAATTTAAATCTATAACTTAAACTACTAGTTATACTATCATACGACTTGTCCCCATTAAAATCATCTATGTCATCTGGAATAATATCTCCATCAGCAGTATAATCAAAAGTACTAGTTAAACTAGCATTAGTTTCATCTGAAAATAATTTTCTTCTTTTATCTTGACGAATATGTCCAATTCTTCTCTGGGTTGTGTTTCTATCTAACTCGCTGTCGCCATTTACTACATCTACTACACCAACAACATTATCTTTAATAGAATTTTCATCCCAAGGATAAGTTAGAATATCTCCTATCTCTGTACGAGCTGCTAGTATTGTCTCTTGTTGCATAGCAAAAGCATTGTTTTCTTGATTTCTCTCAAGCATAAGAGGGAGTGTCATAACGGCAATTCCCATAACTACTATGGCTATAACAAGTTCTATCATAGAGGAAGCTTTTTTCATTACCAATCCAACCTTCTGTTTTGAATTGTAGAAACATTTAAGTCTATAGTTTCATTTAAGTTACCAGAACCTGCCCACTGGTCAGTTTTATCTAAAAATTTAACTTCAAAGTTATTTCTTGTTGCAGTTGAATCAAATCTATTATAAATGAGCCAATTACTAGCATTCATATCTATTTTATCTTTATGAGGTAATTTTCCAGCCGGAGTCTTTAAATTCATTATAGTAAAATTCTGAGGAGCTACTATAGTACCATCATTAGCTGTTGGTGTGGACTCGTTATAATCGCCAAAAGTATTGTTTGTATGCAGTGTATTATTGAACCAGTTTATTGAGTCTACGCTTTCTGTGTTGCTTACATTGAATTTATTGTGATCACAATCTTCACAATATACTTCATAGTAGACTGTTGCATTTCCTTCACCTCCATCAAATTCATAATCTGGAGCATGTGCTCTACCGTAGTAGTGAGTTATATTTGCATCAGTAAAGTCATCTGATCCTGTAATATTGTAATCTGTTTTTAAATCAGCACTTATCTGGCAATCAGATGCTACTGAACAGTTTACATCTACTCTTCTATACTTTACTATAAGAGGGTTTACTGGTACAGTTAAGTTTCTATTGTAGTTTATAGATACATTTATATCCATAATTCCATTATTGTCTCTTCTAAAAAATGCACGAGAAATGTTTAAGTCATCAAAATTGTTATTAATACTATTGTTGATGTCTTTTGTAAAATCTGATTGAACTACCTTAGAGCTATTGTAGTCTATAAATCTCACTTTGTATGAGGTGGTATTTAAGTCAATATTACCATCAAATGATATGTTTATATCATCAGCATAACAGCCATCAACATAGTTATTAGGTACACTTCCGTCTTCCCCTTGTGCTTGAATCTCTCCATTATACTGTATTGCCATAATATTGCTTGCATTGTCATCTACGTCAGCCATGTATCTAAAAGATGGAGTTATAAAACTAGGAATAGCAAATTTGTATGGTTTTACTGTTACATTTATATCTTTATAGTATATCCCAGTTGTACTGTTGTGTTCACTACCAATGAGACAACCATTGGTCAATGCAGAGTTTAAAGTCCTTGAGATTGTACTACCTATGGTACAGTCAGGAATATTTTTATATTTAAAATTACTACCTGTATGGTGTCCCATATACTTCTGATCTTTGTCATACCTAGTCCATGAGGAATCTATTGCTGTTAGTTTGTACTCTCCAACTTGAGGTAAAGAAGAGTTTAAGTCTTTTCCGCCATTTATAGTTCTTAAGTCAAGTGACTTATTGCTTGTATCGTTACATGTAACAGTAGAGCTAGGATTCCAATTGTATGATATATTTGTATCTGTACCTTCTTTAAACCTTTGTGTATATCCGTTTGCTGGGGTTAAACTAGCCAACGTCCCATTAAAATCGTAGTTGGTTGCTATCATATTAAAATCATAGTCATATCCAGAAGCTATGCGCATACTCTTTTTTTCACTTAAATTTTTTGTATGGTTTTCAGCAATTTTTAATTTAGCAGATGAGTTTGTTTGATTTTGGTCATTAAAAGTTATCTGAAGAGCTTCTGGTCTAATGGCAAAATTGTCACGAGAGCATATCTTTTTTACGTAAGTACCATATATACATTTATTGCAGTTAGCTAGCTGGTCTATTGTCATATCGACTGAACAATTTTGACTAACATTGTTTTGTCCTGTTCCCATGTCTACTTTGCAGGTACCTGTTGTGGTGTTATAATTTGTTATCGTATATGTGGGTTTACCAGCACTATTTGTTCCTGTGGATAAATTTAATAAATCTCCACCTTCATTTGCTAAGATATAGCTTATCCTAAATGCTACATTCTTTTTTGCCACTTTGAAGGTACTTTCATCTACTGGGAAATCTATAATATTATAATCTTTTTCAAAAACAATCCATTTTTTGGGAGTTATTGAACTACTCTCTTCTTCACAAGAAGCATTAATATCATGAAATGCAGATGCATCTATGAGCTCTACTGCTATTGGAGTAGTAATGTTCAAATCTTTTATAGTATCAAGGTTATGGGGATCTAAAGAAATAATTTTAAAATTATTACTTGGTTTTTTTGTTATTTGTGTTGGTATGTTATAGTATTTGTTGCTTGTGTTATAATAGTTTTTATCTATGATATTAAATATACCTTTTGCTGGAGTGTAGCTAAATTTTGGAGCACATATATCCAAATCACTCAATGATTTACTAGGTAAATGCTCTAATGTTACTCCTGCTATTTCTAAGTCATAGGTAATATTTACTGTTATTGGTGTATTTATATCTTCTTTTTTTGGTAAAAGTTTATAGTACATATAGAATTGCTCTTGAGCTTCTATAGGCTCTGCGATAATAATATCTGTCAGATTTTGTTCTTTTAATAATGAGTTCGATGAAATAGTGAAGTTATTGTCTAATATGTGAGTTTGAAAAGTTTCCCCTGGATATACTGCTTGCATTGTGTCGGCTTCGTATTTCATTTGAGTAGTATTTATATCAAGTATACTCGCACTAATATTTGACATTATAACATCTGAAAGTTCATTATTTCTTATGTAAAGTTTAACTTGCATAGATTTATTTACGTCAACATTACCAGTTAAAATAGGGCTTGTTGTACTGTTGTAATCCTCGGTAAAGTATTGACCGTATTGACTATATGAATAGTCATAACATAACTTTGGTTCGTATAGTTGTATCGAAAAAGCTAATATCCCAGGGTGATAACCATCTCCATTTGTATCAAAAGTGGCTGTTGTTTTGGATTGTTCATTGCCTATTATATTGCTTACATTAAATGTGTCTATGTCAATACCTAGGTGATTAGTCCCATAGAAAGGATTTAATTCTGAATTACCTAGATGAGCACCATTTTTGGTTATTGAAGCATTTAATATATCATTTTTAGGGTTTTTATTGTTGAAAATATTAATAGAAGTTCCTGAGGGGTTAGTTAGTTTTAAGTGATCACCTTTAGCACCTATATCACCTTCTCCCGCGAACATCAATAGCGTAGAATCTACACTACCACTTTTGGGAGTTAAAAATCCATCTAGAACTATGTCCATTGTATTATCTACCCCCGAATGTGGGCAGTTGTGAGTTGTCGCATATTTTTCTGCAGATTTTTTATCATTTTTTGTTACAATACCTACATATCCATCATAAACGGTTAAGTTTTTTAAGCTGGTACCATCTTCATATACAACTACAATGGACCATGCACCATAACTTCCCCCATCGGGTAATCCATTAAGCTTTTTGCCAGTGCTTATTAGTTCTGGACCTGTTGCAGTATATAGATCTGCTACTGTATACCAGCCTGCTCCACCTGCTTTCACATATTCTGTTATATCTATTTTAGCTTGATAATAATACCTATCAGCATTATAATATACCCAATTATATTTATATGTGCTCGCATTGGTGTTTATAGGTTCATAAGTATTTTGTGTCATTTTGGGATGGCGTATCTTAATATTACCTGCTTTGTTTTTATCTGTATTTGAGCCTTTGTATAACATTCCTTGCCACTGTAGTCCTGCCCATAGTACTTTGGCATTTGGGGGAAGTTCCAATAATGCAGATGAGGAGTTAAATGTGGTTGCATTATTGTCTACATCAGCGTTTATCATGTATATTTTATTGTTTCTTTTATTCCCTGGATTTTCACATGTGCCATCTTTATTGTTGTCTGCACATACGCTAGAGTTTCCTATTATTTGTAAGTTACCATGCACATTGTATGTTACTGGTTTATTATTAGCGTCAACCGAAATTTGAAAATCAGCAGGGTTTGGACAAGTGTTAGTCTTTTTAAAATCAATTATTAATTTATAACTGCTACTACCAGAGTTTGCTTTTAAGTGGATTTTATAAGTATGACCTGCTAGGACATCAGCACTCAAACTTATGTTGTTAACATAGATATTATCATAATCGTAGACATGTGAACAATTATCATCCGATAACCATCCATTCATGTCTCCAGTGAAATCTTCCGAGGTTATTTCTACATGTCCATCAGAAGAAGGAGTAAATTCCCAGAAGTCATCTTTGTCAGAAGTATCATTAAGTTGACCATTATTAACAGTAGTTAAACTTGCTATATTTGCTTGATTGCATTGATTGTTTGGCTCACTTTCTGCAAAAAGTGGATTGGTACACAATAAAATTAGCATAATTAAAAAAAGTAGGCTACTTTTCACTCTTGTTTTTGTTGTGGAACTCATAATCTAATCCTTCTTTTTTTAAAATAGTCTCTATAGCTCTTTAATTGTCTTTTTCAATATTTATTTATCTCAAGTAGTCTGTTTTTATGAAATTTATCAATTTTATACATGACAAATGAGTTGATAAAGATGCTACATGTAGAAGTTTATCTTTTGTAATTAACTACCCTCTAGTTATTTTACTCCTATAAAAATAAAAGTTTACTTAATCATTTAAGTAGTCAGATATATTTCTGAACTGATAAAAGGGGACAGG
>CAZHBU010000009.1:0-43576 GCA_964530865.1 uncultured Sulfurospirillum sp. | reverse complement strand
ATCGTAACAAAATTTATGTCAAAACCTCTCTAACTTTATAGAAATATAAAAACCAAAAAAAATTAAAATACCATTTAAAACCTCTTAAGAAAACTTTTATACTCATAAAAGTAATAGTGGATATAATGCGTTATATTAGTGTGTGTGAGGAGAAAAAATGAATTCAAACATAAGTGTTTCAGAGTTTGATAGTGGGAATACTCGTCGTGTTGCTAAAGTCGAAGAATTTTTAGATAAAAATGAGCTAGATATGTCACCTGATATTGAAGTTTTTGTTACAATCAAAGACGAAGATGATATGATAGCTTGTGGTGGCCTTGCTGGTAAAGTTCTTAAATGCATTGCTGTAGATAGCAGTAGACGAGGACAAGGACTGATACTAAAAGTAGTGACACATCTTTTAAATGCAGCTCTTGTTAGAGATAGAAAAGAGCTATTTTTGTTTAGTACTCCAAAAAATATAGACTTTTTCCAAGATTGTGGTTTTAATCTCATTGAAGAGTGTGATGGTGAAGTAATCTTGATGGAAAATACAAAAAATCTTAAGAAGTATCAGGACAAGTTAATCACTCTAAAAAAAGAGGGTGAGACAATAGGCACAATCGTTATGAATGCAAACCCTTTTACTAAGGGGCATAGATATTTAGTAGAAGAGGCAAGTAAGCGTTCAGATTGGCTTCACCTATTTGTAGTTCGTGAAGATGCTAGTGAGTTCAAGTTTGCAGATAGAATTGAGCTTATCAAAAAAGGCATAGCACATCTGAAGAATGTAACACTTCATGAAGGCTCTGATTATATCATCTCGAAAGCTACTTTTCCAACATATTTTATTAAAGATAAGAGGCAGGTAAATGAGCTTCATGCAAAGCTTGATTTAAATGTTTTTAGAAATCAATTAGCACCATATCTTGGTGTCACTCATCGTTTTGTAGGGACTGAGCCATATTGTAAAGTAACAAACAACTATAACAAAAATATGAAAAAGATTCTAACAGACCCAAGCGGTAAATCAAATCCTATAGAGGTAATTGAGATAGAAAGAATAGAGTTTGCAGATCAACCAATCTCTGCTTCTAGAGTAAGAGCATTGTTAAAAGATAAAAACTATGAAGAGTTGGAGAGTATAGTTCCTCTCTCAACATATGAATTTTTAATGGAAGGTGTGAAAAATGATAAATAGTGCACATGCAGGGACACTTGAATCTAGTGATGTATATATCCAGCTAAACCCAATAGATGAAGATGAAGTTCAAATAGAACTGCATAGTAGCGTAGCAGAACTCTATGGTGATATGATAGAAGAGTTGATACTAGACACTCTAAAAGAGATGAATGTAAGTGGTATCAATGTGCATGTTCAAGATAAGGGAGCACTTGATTTTGTTATAAAAGCTAGACTTCAAGCAGTAGTTTTTAGAGCATGTTCGAGTGAGCCAACTTGGAAGGAGCAGTAAGATGAAGTTTAGAAGAAGTATGTTATTTGTCCCAGGTGCAAATACTGCTATGGTTTGTAGTGCTTTTGTGTATAAACCAGATACTGTAATGTTTGATTTAGAAGATTCTGTTGCACTTAGTGAAAAAGATAGCGCTAGACTAATGGTTTATCATGCTTTACAACATTTTACTTACAAAGATATAGAGACTGCTGTTCGTGTCAACCCACTTGACTCAGTTTTTGGTCATTTAGACTTGCAAGCTGCTGTTAGAGCAGGAGCAGACATTATAAGACTTCCAAAAACTGATACAGTTGATGATGTTTTAGATATGCAAAATGCAATTGAGAAGATTGAACGAGAAATAGGACGTACCAAAAAGACAAAACTTTTAGCGGCTATTGAGAGTGCACAGGGAGTTGTAAATGCAGTGGACATTGCTAGATGTTCTACTAGGCTTATGGGCATAGCTTTGGGTGCTGAGGATTATGTTAGAGACTTAAGAACGCAAAGAACAAAAGAGGGTTCAGAACTAGTAGCTGCAAGATCACAAATACTTTTAGCAGCACGCGCAGCAAAAATACAAGCTTTTGATTCTGTTTTTTCTGATGTGCGAGATAAAGAGGGCTTCATACGAGAAGTAAACTACATAAAAGGTTTAGGTTTTGATGGTAAGTCACTAGTAAATCCAAATCAGATTGCAATTTTACATGACATATATGCTCCTAGTGAAAAAGACATAGATTGGGCTTTTGAAGTCATTGAAGCTGCGGGACATGCAGAGAAAAATGGACTAGGTGTAGTTTCAATTGATGGAAAGATGGTAGATGCTCCTATAATCGCACGTGCGGAGTTTACATTAGAACTTGCAAGAGCGTCAGGCTTAGTAGGAGATGAAGATGAATAAATATAAAAAAATAGATAAAAATGTAGTTTTGGAAAATAGAGACTCTAAAATATGTGAAAGCATCGAAGAGAGCATAAAACGCTCAGGTCTTAAAGATGGCATGACAATCTCTTTTCATCACGCTTTTCGTGGTGGCGACAAGGTTTTAAATGCCGTTATGAAAATCATAGCTTCTATGGGTATAAAAGATTTATGTTTGGCTTCAAGTTCACTTGCCTCAGTGCATGATGAAGTGATACAGTACATAAGAAGTGGAGTAGTTACACAAATATATACTTCAGGTCTTAGAAGTAAACTAGGAGAGGCTATTAGTCTTGGGCTTATGGAAAAGCCAGTTCAAGTTCACTCTCATGGTGGGCGTGTTCATCTTCTTCAAAGTGGAGAGCTTAATATTGATGTAGCTTTTATTGGCGTTCCTTGTATAGATAAGTTTGGTAACGCAACAGGTTCTAAAGGTCGTTCACAGTGTGGTTCTTTGGGCTATGCTATGAGTGATGCACACTATGCAAAGTATGTGGTCATGCTTAGTGAAACTCTGGAGCCATATCCTAACACTCCAGCGTCTATATCACAAGACCAAGTTGATGCAATTGTTATGGTTGATGAAGTTGGTGACCCTAGCAAAATAGGTGAAGGTGCAACTCGTATGACAACAAACCCTAAAGAGCTTTTGTTGGCAAGAAGAACGGCTCGTGTAATTGAAAACTCTGGCTTATTTAAAAATGGATACTCACTTCAAACAGGAACAGGTGGTTCATCTTTAGCAACTACTATTTTCCTTGCTGAAAAAATGGAAAAGAAAAACATAAGAGCAAGTTTTGGGTTAGGTGGCATCACTGGAACTATGGTTTATATGCTGAAAAATAAGCTTATAGATAAACTCATTGACGTTCAGAGTTTTGATGAATACGCAGCAAAATCACTAGGTGAAAATCCGAATCATATAGAGATAAGTGCAAATGAGTATGCAAATCCAAGCTCAAAAGGAGCGACAATCAAACAACTTGATGTTGTAGTTTTGAGTGCTCTTGAGATTGATGTAAATTTTAATGTCAATGTTATTACTGGTTCAAAAGGCATACTAAGAGGTGCAAGTGGAGGACATAGTGATACCGCTGCTGAGGCAAAACTATCAATCATAGTTGCACCTTTAACACGTGGTAGAATTCCAACTATAAGAAGTAGAGTGCACACCATAATAACTCCAGGTGAAACTGTAGATGTGGTAGTAACTGACCAAGGAATCGCGGTTCATCCTAGAAATGTTGAGCTAAAAAAGAGACTTAAAAAAGCTGGACTTACAATAGTTAGCATTGAAGAGTTACATGAGAGAGCTATCAAGCTTTGTGGTCAACCAAAATCGATAAAACATACTGATAAAGTGGTGGCACAGATAAGATATAGAGATGGAACTATCATAGATGAAGTTTACCAACTGGCTCGCTAATGTTCTTGAAAACAAAGAACAAAGAGTAAAAAAACAGTGGGAGTTGTGTGAGAAATATGATTCCTCAGTTTTAAGTCTAACTATCAATATACCAGGGGCTAAAAAACAGAGCAGTGATGCAAAGTTTATTTTCAATGAGGCAGTTAAAGAGATAGAAAATTTTGGTTTAAAAACATATGAAAAAATCTCTACATGTAGAGATACAGGCTATGAAGCTCTATGGTCTTTACATGTAGAGCCTTTGGCTTTAAAAAAGCTTACATGTAGAGTTGAAGAGAGCCATCCACTTGGGCGGTTTATGGATATAGATGTGCTTGATAAAGACAAGAAAATACTCTCTAGAAAAACTCAAAGACGATGTTATTTATGTAGCCAAAGCGCAAAGGTGTGTGCTAGAAGTCAAAAACATTCTATTGAAGAGTTACTAACTTTCATAAGTAAAAAAGTCGATGATTACAGAACTAGCTTATAGAGCTTTAATTAAAGAAGTTGAACTTACTCCTAAACCAGGGCTTGTAGATAGACTGAACAATGGTAGCCATAAAGATATGAGTATAGATACTTTTTATGCAAGTGCAAAAGCAATTAAACCTTTTATTAAAAAGTTTCTACATGTAAGAGAGTTTGATGGGCTTCGTCTTGTTGGTTTAGAGTGTGAAAAAGCTATGTTTAAAGCAACAAATGGTGTCAATACACACAAAGGTATGATTTTCTCTTTGGCTGTGATCTGTGGGGCTATAGGTCGTACAAAATGCTATGATAGACTTCAACATGAGATAAAATACCTATGTAAAGATTTGATAAAAAATGACTTGGAAAAATCAAAATGTGCAAACACTCATGGAGAAGAGTTTTATCTTAAAACAAAACAGACTGGCATAAGAGGGGAAGCAGTAAGTGGGTACTCAACAGTTTTTCAAAACTCACTTCCATTTTATGAAAAAAAAGTGAAACTTCATGGTGAAGAGGTGGCTATGAAATTGACACTTCTTCATTTGATTAGTATTACAGATGATAGTACTCTTTATGCAAGAGGTGGGTTAGAGGCGATAGATTTAGTAAAAAAAGAGAGTAAAAAAATCTTACATGTAAAGAATTTAGATAACAATTTGCTTAGATTTGATAAAATGATGATTGAGAAAAACCTCTCTTGTGGCGGAAGTGCAGATCTACTTGGGATTACTTGGTTTTTATATCATCTAAAAGGGAGCAAATGGAGTATTTGATTGTACTTATTTCATTGGGTTTTTTGTACCTGTTTTTGAAACCAAAACCAAAAACTGCAGGAAAAACAAAAGCTCAAAAACAAGATGAAATCTTAGAAGGTTATAAACAAATTATGAAGAAAGAACTATCTAGGTTTGTAGATGATAAACCATTGTTTAATCAGAGAAAAACAGCACTTCTAAAAAGATTTGCAAATGAGCTTAATAGAAATGTTTTTTTTGATGTAGATGAGACAAGAGAACTTATACAAGAATTGATAAATTATAAAATAAAAGAATGATATGGTAAATAGAAAAAAATTAAAGATATATTGCGATGGAGCATGTTCCGGAAACCCTGGAAATGCGGGAAGTGGATTGGCTCTTTATGAAGGTAAAGAGTTGCCTACGCTTATATATGGTGCTTATGAAGAGTTAGGTACAAATAACACTGCTGAGTTAAATGCTCTATACAAAGCGATGAATATTGCTTTAAATGTAAATTGCGAAACAACTATAGAAATCTGTTCAGATTCAAAATATAGCATTGAGTGTATAACAAATTGGGCTTATGGCTGGAAGGCAAAAGGGTGGAAGAAAAAGGGTGGTGAAATTAAAAATCTTGAGCTTATTCAAAAAGCACATGCTCTTTTTGAAGAGTTAAAAGAGAAAATTACAATAACTCATGTAAAAGGGCATTCTGGAGTAGAAGGCAATGAGCTTGCAGACCGCATGGCAGTCTATACGATCATCTCGCAGAGTGAAGAGTACCAAAAATACTCTTACTCAGATATAGATGAAGTTTTAGCCCTTAAGCGTGACTAGCCAAAGTTTTTCTACTTTTTCTCTAGCCCAAGGGGTTTTTCTAAGAAACTTGAGGGTAGATTTTACAGATGGGTCAGAAGCAAAACAGTTCATTTTCATGCGTCTGTCAAGCTCTTCCCAACCAAATTTTTTTTCTAAATCTTCTACTACTTGTTGTAGTTTAATTCCGTGCATTGGGTTGTTTTCATTCATACTAGGCATTATACCTTTGTAATGCCAATTTTAACCTTTTCATGCCTACTTCTATATCTTCAAGTGTTGCATTTGTAAAGTTAAGTCTAGCATATGGGTTTGGTTTGTGGTCTTTGTAAAATACACTTCCTGGTACGAAAGCTACATTCTCTTTTATAGCCACATCAAATAGTTTCATGGCATCTACTTTGTCATCAAATTTTATCCAGAAAAACATGCCACCTGTTGGGATTTCATACTCTATCTTGTTTCCAAACTCTTTTTTGAGTGCTTTTGCCATAGCGTCACGCTTTACCTTATAACTTTTTATTAATGTATCTACATGTAGAGATAAATTTCCATCTTTCATCATGTTTGCGACGATGTATTGAAAGAACTTTGGACTTTGAAGGTCAGTGTTTTCTTTCATGCTTTGAAAAACTTTTAAAAACTTTTCATCTGCTCTCATCCAGCCTAGTCTAAAATCTGGTACTAGAGTTTTTGAAAATGTTCCAAGTGTTACTGAAAGCTTAGGAAGAAGCTCTTCAAAGCCTAACTCTTCAGAATCTTCATATTTGAGTGCATTGTAAGGGCTGTCTTCGATGATGAGAACATCATATTTTTTAGCAAGTCTTGCAACCTCTTTTTTGCACTTATTTTCCCAACTCCACCCTGTTGGGTTTTGAAAAGTTGGAATTGCATAGAAAAATTTGGGTTTTTTAGTTCTAAATAACTTTTCAAGTTGAGCGGTATCTATGCCTTTACTTGTTAATGTCACCTCTTCAATGTTGGCATCATAAAGTGCAAAAAGGTTGAGTGCAGCAAGATAACTAGGTGCTTCAACAACTATAGTATCTCCCCCATCAATAAAAGCTTTACAGAGTATGTCTAAGCCTTGTTGCGAGCCTGTGGTGATCAGTATCTCTTTGTTTGTAGTCTGTTTATATGTTTTTGCTAACTCACTTCTAAGCTGTGGTGCTCCTTGTGCTTGGCTGTATTGGTACATGCTTCTCGGCAGGTTATCTAGTGAGTAGTTCATCTCTTTTTTTATAAGCTCATGCGGGAAAAGTGATTCATCAGGAAGACCACCTGCAAATGAGATAATATTTTTAGCACCTATAACATCTAAAATTTTTCTTGTAAATGACCTTGGTGCATTTTGTACGCGTTTTGCAAATCTTTCCATAGTTTTATCCTTTGTCGTAATTTTACCTACATGTAGATCTTTTTTCTATATAAATAAGTGCTATATATTTGTCGAAATGTGCTATAATGATTTATGCGTAAAATTACAAAAAATGACCATAACCAGAGAATAAACGAGATTTTGTTCCAGATTCATTTTGATATATCAAAAAAGCATAGTGTTGATAGTTTGTCTAAAAGTGCTTCAATGTCACCTTTTCACTTCAATAGGGTTTTTAAAAAGATAGTAGGTGAAAGTGTTCATGCCTACATACGAAGAGTGAGACTAGAGCACTGTGCCAATGCTTTGCTGTTCAATCCAAACTCGACCATAAATGAGATATTTAGTGAAGTTGGTTTTGTTTCTAACTCCTCTTTTACTCATGCTTTTAAAGAGTATTTTGGCTCTACTCCAAGCAAATGGCGAGAGATAGATAGACCTTTGCATATAAATCAAGATATCAAAAAAATAAACCCTCTACATGTAGAGATTGATTATGTTCCTCAAAAAAGAGTAGCTTATATTCGGCATCGTGGTTACAATAGAAGCATAAAAGAGGCATGGCAAAGAATGGAAGAGTGGACGATACAAAATGGGCTTGATTTTTCAAGAAAGCCTATGATAGGGCTTCATCACTCAAACCCGAATATAGTGAAAAAAGAAGACTGCCACTATGTTGCTTGTTTAGAATTGAAAGATGATTTCGAGTATTTTAGAAGTGGTGAAATTGGAGTGATGGAGATACCTCGTATGTTTTGTGCAAAGTTTAGATTGAGTGGAAAGTATGGGGATTTAATGAAGTATATGGACTATATATACTATGAGTGGTTACCAAACTCAAAGTATGAGAAAGTTCATCTTCCTTCTGCAGCTCTTTATCATAAGAACCATTTTATAAGTGAAGATGAACTTTTTGAATTAGATTTTTTTATACCAATTAGATATGGCTAGATATTTGATAATTATGCCTTATACTGCTCTAGTAGTTTTGTAAGTTCTATACTCATCTTAGTCATGTGATTAGTTTTATCTACTATATTATTTACGCTTTGTTTGTTCTCTAATGACAAGTCATTGATTTTATCAATTTCAGTCAAAATTATATTGGTAGACTCTGTATTTTTTATATACCCATTTATGATATTTTCTATATCTGAAATAGTATTTTGCATATTGTTTACACTTTGGTCTATATTTTGCTCGACTTCATTGGATTTGATGGCAAGAGTATCAGCTTTTTTTGAGTTATCAATCATCTGTTCTGTAGTGTCGCTTATAGATTGTACTATCACATTTATAGTTACATTTATCTCATCTAAGCTTTTTTGTGTTCTTTCTGCTAGTTTTCTAACTTCATCAGCAACTACAGCAAAACCACGGCCATGTTCACCTGCTCTTGCTGCTTCAATTGCAGCATTTAATGCAAGTAGATTTGTTTGATCAGCAATATCGGCGATAACGTCTAAAACCTCTTTTACTTGTTGTGCATCTTGATTTAGCTGTTGTAACTTATCTGCCATTTGTGCTTCATAGATAGAGCTTTCATTAACATCACGTGATAGTTCTGCAATTTTTATTTTTGCATTTTCTAGGTTTTTACCTGTTCTAACTATTTCGCTCTTAGTTTTATTGGCTTCATTGATAGAGGTATTTAAAACGCTTTGTAACTCTTTACCCTTTGTTGTTGCCTCTTGAACTATTCTTGATTCTTCCTCTACTTTTTGTCCAATCTCAAGTGATGTATCTGATAATTCTTTTGCAATAGAGCTATTTTCAATACTACTTGACTTGGCCTCTTTAACGATATTTTGTATGCCATCAATAAAATTGTTTGTACTTTTACCCATATCACCTATTTCGTCATACTCATTAGTTATGAGGTGGTTTGTTAAATCTTTATTTTCTTGAAAACCTTTTAAATCTTTTTGCATTTGTCTAAGTGGTTTTATGAGAGCAGTATTTATCATAAAAATTGATATTACTAAGATTATTAAAAAAACCACAACAGAATATATGAGAATATTGTTTCTTAATTGTACCGGTGTTTTCATTACTTCATCTTCATCTATTTGTGAAATTATAGCCCATTCTAAATCATTGTCTATCTTTACTAATGTATATGCTGACAGAGATGATTTTTTATTATATGATAGTACTATTTTTGTGTCACTGTGTCCATTAAATGCTTCTTTTGTAGCACTTGTATTGACTTTGCCTCTACTTGGTGCGTCAAAAGATGCCTTTAGAGAGTGATTCTTTTTATCTAAAAAACTATCACTTCTCATTAACATATCATTTCCTACCAAGTAATCTTCTTGTGTTTTCTCATAACCTTTTCTTAGTTGCATAATTCTATTTATTTTCTTAGTGCTTACCTGAAAAGCTAAGATACCAACTAAATCCCCGTCCGTCATAATAGGAGAACCGATAAACATAGTTGGTTTGTTGTTATTTGGTGCATATTTTCTCATATCAAAAAAGGTAGTTTTCTTTAATTTGATCACTTTTTTCAGAAGACTACCAAGACCACTTGCGCTAAGCGAACTAGTTTTTAAGTTTTCACCATAATCTGATTTTTTTGAAACAGTATATATGATTTGTCCATTTTGTGGATTTATTATATATATATCTGGATAACCATACTCTTTTGCATATTTTTGAAAAAAATCTTCATAAGGGTCTGTTACATTCTTTACCCAAGGATCTTTTACTGGAAAATTACCACTTTGATTAAATTTAACTTGGTCTTTAACTTCATTTAGTTCAGAAGTTATGATTTGAACATCTTCACTACTTGATAATACATTTATATCAGAAATCATAGCTTTGAAAAAATCTTCAATTTGTCTTTTTTTTATCTCTCTTGCTGCCGTTAAAGTTTTATAACTATTGGCTAGTAGTACCTTTGTGCTCTCGCGAGAAACACTATAAACATTTGTTAATGTAATTAAGAACATAGCACTTATCAATAGTCCCAATATCTTTGTTTTTATTTTAAACTTTAACATAAATAATATACCTTTATTTTATTTTCATATCTTTTATAATTTTTACAAAATTTTTCATAACAGCATTTGTTATGGTTTCTCCTTTTTCATAACTTGCTGCTCTTGGATCTCCATAAATCCCATTTGGTGTATGTTCTTTCATAGAGCGGTGCAAAAGTGCACGTGAGCCTCTGAGTAAATCTGCACCAGCCCAATCAAATGTTTTCGCAACAGGACCATTTACTATCTCACTAATACGAACATTGTCACCTTTAATATACATCATTAAAGAAGTTTCCAACTCACAAGCATGTCCTACTCCAAAAGGACCTGTCTCACTTATCTCAAAAAGTTCTTTTGAAGCTATTTTCCACCATGTCATTATAGCTAAATTACACTCTGGATTTTCGATTCCAAAACTCTCAACTACAACAGAACCTATTGCTTGGTTTCCTCCATGGGCATTAAAAATAATAATATTTTTAAATCCATTTTTTTTGATTGATACTAAAATATCTTTTATGTATCTCATGAGAGTCTCATGACTTACACTTAGCGTTCCTGCAAAATCCATGTGATGTTCTGAGCAACAAATTGAGATAGAAGGTAGTATGAGTACATTTTTATCAATCTCTTTATTGAGTAAATCACAAAAAAATTCACCTATTAACGTATCTGTTTCTACATTAAGATGAGGACCATGTTGCTCGACTGCACCAATTGGTAAAATCACAGGTATTGATTTATCTAAAGAGGATATCTCTTTTGATGTTAAATTTCTCCAAATCATTTTTTTACCGCCCACATTTCTATTTCAACTTTAAAAGTATATAAAAGACCAGCTTGCACAGCTGCCCTTACAGGGTAAGGTTCACTCATCATGCTTGAGTAAACTTCATTAAATCTAGGCCATTCGTCAAGGTCTGTTAGCCATACATTGACTTTAAAAACATCTTTTAAATCAACTCCAGCAGTATTGAGTTGCGTCTTACAAGCATTAATAGTAAATTCAGTCTGTTCTTCGATAGTATCTCCTACAACATTTCCATCAACATCTATTGGTGCTTGACCTGAAATGACAACTATTTTTGAAGGTTCTACTTCAAGTACGGGAGAGTATGGACCTGCTGTTTTATGTTGTGAAGCATTTGCAGGTAGTGAAAAAGATGGTTTTTTCTCTTGAAATACTATCTGGTTTGCCCCCATTGGATTTGGCATATAACCTATAAATCCTGTTATTTTCCAATCATCATTCACTTTTTTCATTTTATAGATTGTTTGCCATAAAATAGGTTCAATTGTTCCATCTAATCTTGTGATACTTCCATCAAATTTCTTGTGTAAAATTGCACTATTACCTTTTATTTCTATATCTCTTAGAGTTGTAGCTTTAAAAAGAGTTTCTCTTTTGTCTTCTTTGTATTGGTTTGAGGCAAAATCTTTTGCCTGCCTTAACCAATCTTGTTTATATGTTTCAAGCGAGTCGTATGTTAGTGACCAACTATCGGGATTTACACTTTTTCCTGCATTAATTCCCATAAAATTTTCTTCTATAAAATCACTTGCACACATATCCCAATCTTCATTTAAAAAAGCATCTATATCTACTTTTACTACTTTTTCCCATATTTGGTATCTGTCTTTATCTTGTTTTGAGAATGGATTTACATCATAATTCATTAGTTTTTCCTTTATGCCATTACTTTTTTTGTTGTTGCATCAAATATATGAGCTTTTTCTATTTCATATGTTATATGAAGATCATCATCTATATCAAATTGCTCTTTTCTGGAAATTGCTACATTTACTTCATTGTTTCCAATTTTTCCATATATTATATTTTCTGCACCTGTATATTCATGTATATCTATATCTATTTTAAGGTTATTTGCTTGCCTTGATATATGAAAATCACGTGGTCTAATTCCTAAAATAACTTTTTGTCCATTTGATGCTGATTCTATACTCTTTATTGGGAAAACGATACCGTCATTTGAACAAAATTCATATTTTTTATTTTCAATTTTTATTTCACCTTCTATTAGTGACATACTAGGACTTCCCAAAAATGTTGCAGTAAATATAGAGTTTGGAGTATCATAAAGTTCTTTAGGAGTTCCTATTTGAACAATATAGCCCTTATCCATAAGCACTATCTTATCGGCCATAGTCATTGCTTCTATCTGGTCGTGCGTGACGTAAATTGTTGTTGTTTTTAGTCTTTGTTGAAGGAGTTTTATCTCTTTTCTCATTACTACTCTTAATTTTGCATCAAGGTTTGATAATGGTTCATCAAAAAGAAAAAATTTAGGATCTCTTACAATAGCTCTTCCCATAGCCACTCTTTGTCTTTGTCCACCTGAGAGATTTTTTGGAAGTCTATCTAAATAATCATCAATTCCTAAAAGTTTTGCAGCTGCATTTACCTTTTTTTCAATCTCTTTTTTATCTGTTTTTTGAATTTTTAGCCCGTAAGCGATATTGTCATATACATTCATATGTGGATACAAAGCATAACTTTGAAATACCATAGACATATTTCTTTTTTGTGGTGATACATCATTAGATGGTTTTCCATCTATGATTAGTTCCCCATCACTTATATCTTCTAGCCCACAAATCATTCTCAAAAGAGTAGATTTTCCACAACCTGACTCTCCAATCAAAACAACAAACTCACCATCTTTAATATCTACGTTTATATCATGAAGTACTTCAACTCCATCATAATTCTTTTTAACATTTTTTATTATCATATTTGACATATTAAACTCCAAAACTTTCACTTGTTATATCTTTAGCAAACGGAGCAACCCCTGCACTAAGACCCGCATCCACCCTTAAGTTCACTCCACTTATGCAATCAGCATCATCACTTGCTAAAAATAGTACAGCATTTGATACTCCTTTTGGAGTTGCAATGCGTTTTAGCGGATACCATTTTAGTAAATTTTCAAATGTTTCAGGATTTTTTTTAATTCTAAAATCCCAAGCTTTTGTTCTAACGCTTCCTGGACTTACAGTATTTGCTCTTATGTTATATTGTCCATATTCTGTTGCGATAGCTTTTACATAGTGAACAAGACCAGCTTTCGCCGCACTATAGGCTGGATTTCCAACCATTCTATCGGAGTTTACAGAGCCGATGGTTACTATGTTTCCACTTTTTTGTTTTTTCATCTGCTTTAAAGTGGCATTTGTAATATAATAAGTACCATTTAAGTTGATTTGAATATCTTTTTCCCATAATTCAGGTGTCGTTGTCTCTAAGCTTTCGCATTGTGTCACACCTACATGATTTATTAAAATATCAATTCTCCCATACTCTTTTACGATTTCAGCAATCATATTTTCCATTTGAGTTTTGCTTGCTAAATCTGCTATTACTCTCTTAAAATTTGTCAATTTTAGTTTTGTTAACTCTTCTAAAAAAGGATCAATAGATTTTTCTCTAGCTCCCATAGTCACTACAAAACCACCCTCTTTTATAACTGTTTTAACCATCTCTTGTGCAATTTCTCCACTTGCACCAGTTATAATTACAATCTTTTCTTTAAATCTCATATCATAATACTCCAAATTTTTTATATGCTTCAACAGATGTCATTCCATTTTCTAATGCTTTAAGAACTAACTTTTCATCTTTCGCCTTTTCTAAGGCTTTTATAAATACTTCTTCTTCTGCTTTTTTTGGTATTATTAAAGTACCATCTAAATCACCATAGACAATATCACCATCTTCAATTTTTACACCATCAAGCATTATAGGTACCCTATAATCTATAACTTTTCCTCTTCCTTTTTGGTCTTTTGCATAACTTCCAAAAGAGATAACAGGGAAATTTAACTTTTTTATTTCATTTGTATCTCTATGGTATCCATGTAAAACTGCGCCATTTGAACCACATTTTAAAGCTCTTGTGCTCATGAGTCCTCCCCAAAGGGCATAGTCATGAAAGCCACCTGTGCAGATATATATCTCATTTTTTTTCAAATTATCTAAGGCTTCAAACATTAGTCCAAAAGAGTTATTAAGTACCTCATTTTTTGAGTTTGTACTATCGCTAAAAGAATCTGCTTCAAGAACAGTCATAGAGCGACCAATAATAACCATATCAGATGATATAGGTTTTAGATTTGGACTTAAAAATTGATTTTTATAACCCATTTGATCCAATATATCTCCTACAAGAGCAACAAATAGTTTCTTTTTTATTGTAGTAAAAAGCTCAGCATCATTTTTCCAAGTTCTCATTTTAGTCCTTATTTAACTGCACCGGTTGTCAATCCACCAATAAGATGTTTTTGTAACCAAGAAAATAGTAAAGCAACTGGTAGTGAAGCGATAATTACAGAAACCATAATATAGTCCCATCTGATTGAATAATAACCAGTCATCTCAATAATACCTAGTTGTATTGTGTAAGAACTAGTGTCTCTTAAAGTTGAGAATGCTATAATAAACTCATTCCAAGAGTTTACGAAAGTAAACATTGCCACTATAGTGATAGCCGGAATAGCAAGTGGTAAAAATATACTAACCATGCTTCTAAATCTACCAGCTCCCTCTATCCATGCAGACTCTTCTAAGTCTTTCGGAATAGTTTCAAAGTAACTTTGCAACATCCACACACAAAAAGCGATATTAAAAGCAGCATAGATTATAGATAAAAAGCCTAGTGAATCAACAACTCCAGCATTTACCATTAATCTAAAAAGCCCTAAAACCAAAACAATTGGTGAGAGCATTTGTGTTACAAGTAGAAAAAAACGATAAGCACTTTTGCCTTTAAAGTCAAATCTAGTCATAGCATATGCACATGGTGCTGCTACTGCTATAGCAATAAGTGTTGCTGTTGTACTTATAAAAAAAGAGTTCATTATTGATTGTGATATGTTTGTTTGATTCCATACATCTATAAAATTTGACCACATAAATTCTGTAGGTAAAAAATTTGGCGGAATTGCTGTTAGCTCATTTCTAGGTTTAAGTGCCGTGAAAAAAGTAACAATAAATGGAAAAAGGACTACAAATACTACAGGTAGTAGTAGAGCCCAACAAATTAGCGTTTGTAATAGTTTGCTTTTTTTCATGGTTTACCTCTTCTCTTTCATAGCAAAATATGCATATACTATTGTAAAACCCAATAAAAGAAGCAACATGATAACAGAAAGAGCGGCTGCTAAACCAATCTCACCATATTGAAATGCCATTTTGTAAAGGTATGTAGGAAGTATATCCGTTGAATTTGAAGGTCCACCTTCTGTTAAAATCCAAATTATTGGAAATGAATTGAAAACATATATAACATTCAAAACTACAGCAATATTTATAAATGGCTTTAGTAATGGTAGAGTTAATGTTTTTAGTCTTTGAAAATATGAGCTTCCATCAAGATAAGCAGCTTCATATATGTCTGATGGAATAGAAGTTAATCCACCCATCAAAATAGAAATGGTAAATGGGATTGATACCAAAATACCAATTAAAATTTGCATAGGAAAAGCAGTACTAGCATCAGCTAACCAACCGATATTTTCTTCGATTAGACCGATATTTTTTAAAAATTGATTAAGCATTCCATAATCTGGATTAAGTAACCATTTCCATATAATTGCAGTCATTGCAAGAGATATTGCCCAAGGTAGCATTATTATAGTTCTAGCAATGCCTTTTCCATAAAAATCTTCATTCAGTGCAAGAGCTATTGGCACAGAAATAGAAACTGTGCCAACAACAACAAACAGAGTCCAGTAGAAGGTTCTGGAAAGAACCTCTACAAATAACTCATCTTCAAAAACATCTTGATAATTCAATACCCCAATAAAACCTCGCAATTCACCAAAAGTTCCTACGTCATTAAAAGATAATCTAATCAAATCCATTATTGGATAAGATATAATCACAAATGCAAGTAAAAAACTTGGTGCTATAAAAAGTAACGGTTTTAGTGACTTTGAATTCATAAATTACTTTCTCGCCGCTCTATTAATCTTCTTATGTGCACTTTTCATAGCATCTTTAGGAGATTTTTTACCAGCATACATAGCTTGAAGTTCATTTTTCAAAATATCTATAATTTTTGTTGAGTTCTTATGAATAAATGTAAACTTCGCATTTGGTACAGCTGAGATCATAGCTTGAAGATGCTTAGCTTGAAATTCTGGTGCTTTTCCTGCTTCTGTTGTAACAGGTAGAAGATTTGCTTTTGCAATCCAATCTGCTTGATACTTTGTATTCATAGAGAATTCCAAAAATTTTACAGCTGCTTCTTTGTTTTTAGAGTTTTTAGAAAGATGAACTGCATCAATTACACCTAGTGTTACGCCTTTTTTATCTGCACTCATACCAGGAACATCAGTTTGAACGAAGTTTATATTGTGTCCTTCACTCTTGATTTGCTCAGCTAAAACACCATGAGTAATCATCATTGCTAATTTACCTTGTTTAAATAACTCTTGTAAATCTTCTCTGTTGTACGATACTACATTCTTTTGAGTGTATCCATTTTTAATCATATCCATATAAAACTCAGCTGCTTTCAATGCTGCAGGTGAATTTAAAACTGATTTTGTTCCGTCAACTGTCTTATCTAAAACTGAACCACCAAAGTTCCAAAGAGCGTAGTAGAAATATTTTTCCATTTCAACTTCTTTTCCTTGTATACCAAAACCTGCTGCATCTGTCTTTTTACTCACTGCTTTTGCTGCATCTCTAAGTTCATTCCAAGTCTTAGGAACACTAACACCAGCTTTCTTTAGAAGATCCACGTTTACATATAGATTTCTTGCACTTGTAACACTTGGAAGTGCATATAGTTTTCCGTTTACTTTTGCTGCATCAATAAGAGATTTAGGAAATTTTGCTAAAAAATCTTTTGAAAGATGTGAGCCTAGTGCTTCTAACTTTCCACCAGCAACATATGTTGGAACCCAACCACGTGTGCTATAGATTAAATCAGCATTTCCACCTGAAAAGAAATCTGTTTGAAGCTTTTGTTGCCATGAAGACCATGAACCAACTTCTAAATTTACTTTGATATCCGGATTTGCTTTTTCAAAATCTGCAACCATTCTTTCAAACGCTGGTTTTGTACTGTCACCATATGATGGAACAGAAACTCTAATTGTCGAACCTGCATACACTAATGACGATAGTGCACAAACTGTAGCTAATACTTTAATGAAACCTTTTTTCATTGTTTTTCCTTTTTATTGATTTACGTATAATTCATTGGTCTTAAAAGACTCAATGGCTTCTTCATCTAACTTGATTCCTAAACCTAACCCATCACTAGGAAGATAGGCATATGGAGCTTCTATCTTCAGTGGTGTTTTCAATAAGTCATGTACCCTTATTAATCTTCCAAATATATCACTTGGCCAAATACAATTTGATGTAGCTAGAACTTGGTGAATATACATAGCCTCTAAGATACCTAGGTCTATTTCTGAGCCATGCCAAGAGTACATATTTGCAGCATTTGCAATTGCATCTTGTTGTCTAAATTTAGACAGTCCAGAGTTAAAGTTAAAGCCATCGGCACTTTGATGAGCTAAAACATTTATCATGTCATGTACTCTTTGTCCTTGATATATGTAAGGAAGTGAAACATGACGTACTATCCTAATATCTGTAAATTCCCTTAAAGACTTATAATCTTGAAGCATCCAAAGTGGCATAGGATCTTCTAAACAAAAAACATTACCTACTTTTTCTAATGCTCTAACTCTTTTTTTGATTTCACCTAGATTTTCCCATCTTTGGTTTGGATCAAAAATCACTGTCATATTTGGAGCTGCTTTTTTTATCTCTTCACAATAAGCTACTACATCATCATCTAAATCTGATTTAAATTTAATGCTATCATATCCTTGGTCATAAAAGTTTTTGGCAACTTCTCCAACTTCATTTAATTCTCTATGGGAAGACCAAGCACCAACTTTTGCTTTTTCTTGCAACTGTCCACCTAAAAGGTCAATTACTCTTAGTCCATGTGCTTTTGCATATGCGTCCCATATTGCACACTCAAATCCATCATACTCTCTATATAAGCCTATAGGGAGTTTGTTGAGAGAGAGTTTATTGATGTCTACACCAATAAGTGATTCGGCTATGTTTTTTACAAGCTCAATATTATGATCTCTATAAAACTCTCCAAGTCCGATGATACCACTTTCTAATTCCATCCTAACTATTAGTTTTGGTAGTTCATCAAATTGAGTACTCCATCCATCACTTGCTTTTTTGATTACTGGAAGCATATGAAGTGGCTTGTTTATACTTTTACTAGAAATCATTCCTTCTTTAGCTGGCACTATAACTTCAGTAAAGTGAAAAGATTTAATTCTATCGTTCTGCATTTATCTCCTTTTTTTAAGATTTATTTCTCTTGTTTTATGGATTATTGCATAATTGAGTAAAATTTACTAGATATTTGATTTTTTTTACATAATTTATTTCAATTTGTTTCATTTTGATACTTTTTGTTGTATAATATGAATATTACAAGTTAAAAAAAGGCTTAAAATGAACATTAAGAAGTCAATTCAAAAACAAAATGTAAATTTTTCAGATATTATTGAAAAATTGATGAAGTTTTTTGATGTAGCTAATACAAAAGACCTAAGTGCAAGGTTAGAAGTCAACTATGCTACATTTTCCACATGGATTAGAAGAGATAAGATTCCTTATGAACTTTTAATCACTCTTTGTTTAAAACAAAATATCTCTTTAGATTGGTTATTGTTAGATTTGAATCATGATAGGTTATATGGACAAGAAAATAATGATGAAAACATCATTATTAGCAGTCTAGTAAATAAAGATCATAAAAACATAGATATATTAGCGGTTGAAGAACACATAAAAGGGAAGCACTATTTATCTGTTTCCCAAAACATCATTGATAGGTTTGCTGATGGTGAAAAACTTGATGAACTTAAAATGATAACAGTCATTGGGTCTTCTATGTCTCCTACGATAAATCATGGGGATAAAGTATTTATCAATAAGTTTGCTAAAGACGAGGAGATATATAACAGTGTAATGTATTTAGTTGTATACAATAATAGAACCTATATAAAGAGGATACAAATTAATCCTGTTGATGGAAAGATAAGATTAATTTCTGATAATAACAAATATGAAACTTTTGAGATCCAAAAAAGTGAATATAAAGATTTTAAAGTTATTGGTCGAGTTATATTTAAGTGTACTTTTGAGGATGTAATCTAATGAATTTTGAAACAGTGCTAGAAGAGACTAGATTAGTAGCAATACTAAGAGGGGTTACTCCAAAAGAGATTTTAAATGTAGCAGCAGTTTTAATAAATAGTGGATTTAAAATTATAGAAATTCCTCTCAATTCTCCAGATGCATTTAATAGTATAGAGATATTGAGTCTGCATTATAAATCTTTTGATGATATTTACATAGGAGCAGGTACCGTTTGTAAAGAAGAAGATGTTGAGAGGTTATACTCTATTGGTGCAAAGCTTGTTGTATCACCAAATATAGATAAAAGTGTGATTTTAAAAAGTATAGAAAAAAAGATGATTAGCGTACCTGGTTTTTTAACTCCTACTGAAGCATATAGCGCAATTAAACAAGGGGCTAGATATATAAAACTTTTTCCATTTAAAAAGTTTGGATTAGATTATTATAAAGATATAAGAGTTGTGTTGCCCTTACATGTAAAGGTAATTGTCGTTGGTGGAGTAGATACTTCTAATATAGAAAACTATCTTTCAAATGGAATAAAATATTTTGGGCTAGGAAGCTCTTTGTACAAACCAAATATGAGTTTAAAAGAGATAAAAACAAAAGCAGATAGTTTTATAGCAAAGGTAGGTAGTTTTGGTAAATAAATTTATTTCTATTGATTGGGGAACAAGTAGTTTTAGGGCTTATCTAATAAACGATATGGGTTTGGTAGAAGATAGTTTAAGCAGTAATGATGGTATATTAAAGTTCCAAAAAGATGAATTTCATCCATTTTTATTAAAGAGCTTAGATTTGTGGTTAAAAAAGTATAGAGGAATCAATATATTTCTTTCTGGCATGATTGGTAGTAAAAATGGTTTAATTGAAACAAGTTATGTACCTTGTAAAGTTGGGTTAGATGACATTGTAAAAAAGTTGGTAGAAGTAGATGTCAATACATATATAGTACCTGGTGTTATAGCAAAAACAGATAACTGCATTGAACTTATGAGAGGTGAAGAGGTTCAGATTTTTGGTGCATTAGAATATATGAATTTAAATAGTGCTTTTATGATTCTTCCTGGTACGCACTCTAAGTGGGCTATGGTAAAATCAAAAAAGATTGTTGATTTTAAAACTTCAATGAGTGGTGAAGTATTTGAAGCAATAAGTAAGCATACAATTTTATCACTATCTATCTCTTTAAGAGAGTTTGATATAAAAACATATAAAAAAGGGGTTGATTTTTCTAAAAACGATGGAGGACTTTTAAATCATATATTTCAAGTTAGGACTCGTTCCATGTATATGAAAGAAGACAATACTCACTCTTTTTTATCTGGTTTAGTTATTGGAAATGAGATAAAAGAGATGAAAAAGGTATTTGATACGCAAGAGGTAGTGCTTGTAGGTAGTCCAGAACTTAATTTAATTTATAAAATAGCTTTAGAAGAGTACCAAATAAGGTCAATTCCTTTGGATGCATCTAAGGCAACACAAAAAGCAATATACCATATATATAAGTCGAGGATAAAAGATGCTTAAAGTAGCAGTTATTGGTGAGTGCATGATTGAGATATATAACAAAAAAAAGAGACTTTATAAACAGACTTTTGCAGGCGATACGTTTAACTGTGCAGTATATTTAAAAAGAGTATTAAAAAAATCTCTGGTTGAATACATCACCGTAGTTGGAAAAGATGAAAAATCTCTGCAAATGTTAGAGTTTATAAATCAACAAAAGATAGAGACTTCATTTGTAGACAAACTACAAGATAAAACTGTAGGTTTATATATGATAACTACACATGAAGGAGAGAGAAGTTTTTTATATTATAGAGGTAGTTCAGCAGCTAAAAAGCTTTTTTTAACAGACTCTTTAGATAAATTAAAAGAGGAATTATTGAAGTTTGATATGATATATTTTTCTTTAATTACTTTAGCAATTATGAGTGAAAAAGGAAGGGAAAATCTTTTTAAAATATTGAAAATTGCTAGAAAAAAAGGAGTTAAAGTAGCATTTGACTCTAATTATAGACCTAGATTGCATGATAGTATTGATAGTGCTAGAAAAATGTATAGTGAAGCTTTGAAAAATTGTGATGTATTTCTTCCCTCTTTTGATGATGAAAAAGAGTTATGGGGTGATGTTACTATAGATAGTATAGTAAAAAAAGCACGTGGCTTTGGTACTAAAGAAACAGTGATTAAGTGTGGTAAAGAGGATATAGCATATAGCTCAGGTAGTGAAATAGAAAGAATTAAAACTAAGCAGTTAGAAACCATAGTGGACTCAACTTCAGCAGGAGACTCTTTCAATGGAGCATATTTGGCTTCAAGATTGAAAGGTAAAAGTATAGAAGAGTCAATCAAGAAAGCAAAAAAAGTAGCCGCAAGAGTGATTATGTATAAAGGGGCTATCATACCTAAAAAAAAGAAGAAAAAAAATGAATAGATTAATAGAAAAATTAAAAAAATCACCAGTTATCCCGGTTTTAACCTTCGATGAGGTTAATAGCTCTTTAAAATCATGCGAAAAACTTCTAAAAGATGGTTATACTAATTTAGAAGTAACATTGCGAACCAAAAATGCATTGTATTGCATTGAAGCAATAGCAAAAGAGTTTCCAAATGCCTGTGTTGGAGCAGGGACAATTATAAGGAAAGAACAATTTTTAGAAGTAAAAAATGCAGGAGGAAGTTTTGCTGTAAGCCCTGGTTATACAAAAGAGCTAATAGACGAAGCGTTAAATATAGACATCCCTTACCTTCCAGGTGCTTCAACTCCTAGTGAAATTATAGAACTATATAGTTTTGGATTTAATTTTCAAAAGTTTTTTCATGCAAAAAATTCAGGGGGATTAAAAATGTTAAAGGCGTATGCTGAAATTTTTTCTGATATTTATTTTTGCCCAACAGGAGGTATAAGCCAGGAGGATTATATTGATTATTTAAATTTAAGAAATGTTGTATGTGTTGGTGGGTCATGGGTGGTGCAATAGTTTAATTAAGTCAAAACTAAGCTTTTAAACATTATAATGTTATAAGGAAATAACATTATAAGGAAATAACAATGAAAAAAGATTTAAGAGTTTTTCTTATTGATGCTTCAACATCTTTAAATCGTATTGAAAAGTTTAATATTGGTGATTTTTTTGGACCTGTGGAGTTGGGCTTTTTTTTAACAAAAAAATATAATAGTCTTAATATAGGAACGGGTCTTTTTGCTGACTCTACGCTAACTGGCTCAAATAGACTCATGTTTACTGGACACTCTCCTTGTTGGGACGGTTTTTATGTATCGGCTATGGGTGGAGCTGGATTAGTTTTTGACAGACTTGATATTAGTATGCTTTCTATAATAGGCAAGGCAAGAAATCCTTCTGTATTGTATTTGAATCACAAAGGTGATGGAAAAATTGAATCTAGGCTTGAAGAGATTGATGTAGAAAAAGTTTGGAGTGAAGGAGAGGGAGGCGTTTACTCTTTGATGGACTATGTTTTAGATAAATATGGTAATGAGTATGAAAAAGAGCCCCGCATATTGGCTGTTGGTGAGTCAGCTAAATCAACAGATTTTGGAGCAGTTTGCTCAGCTCCTGTTAAAAAGAACATAGTAACTCCTGTTGACACTTGGGCTGGTCGAGGGGGTTTTGGAAGTAAGATGTATCAAGACCATAACATTGTATCAGTAATATATGGTGGAATTACAAAAAATAGAGGTTTTAGGGATAGAAAAGTTATAGATAAATGGTTTGTAGATAAATATGAGATGAATTTTGCACAAAAAGACAAACAAGTAAGTGCAAAATACAGTTATGTTGATGTACTAAAAACTGGGGGAACATTAGGAGTAAATTACTATTCATTAGGAGGTGATTTACTTTCATTTAACTATAGTAGTATTCACAAAAGTGAAAATGATAGATTGAGTTTAAACGAAAAACTTATAACAAAACACTATTTAAAGCAGTTTAACGAAGAAACAATACAAACAAAAAGTCATAATCATTGTGGTGAACCATGTGCAACTATGTGCAAAAAGATGAATGGGAAATTTAAAAAAGATTATGAACCATATCAAGCCATGGGACCACTTTCTGCAATTTTTGACCAACGTGCAGCAGAAAAATTAAACCGCTATGCTGATACATATGGCTTTGATGCTATTAGTGTTGGTGGTGTTATATCTTGGCTTATGGAAGCACTTTGGCGTGGATATGTAACACCTGCTGAAATTGGTGTTAAAGATATTCCTAAGTTTGAAACAGAAAATTTTGATGTTGTTGAAACTTCAATGTACAATGCTGATATAGCAGTAGACATACTTGACTCAATAGTTAAAAAACGTGGTATTGTTGATTTGAGTGATGGGGCTAGAGTTTTTGCTCATAAGCTGGCAAAATTGAAAACAAAAGATATTTTGAATCTGTTTTCTTTTAATGCAAATGGTCAAAAAGGTTGGATGGTGCCAAATCAATATTGGACTCCAGGGGTTTTATCTCCTATGGCATTGATGGGTAAATATTATATGTATTATGGTGCTGATTTTGTTCCTCCTAGAGAACTTGGAGTAAAAAATGCACAAAGGTTTGTAGCAGAACTTATGATAGATAACATAGGTGTATGTCGTTTTCATAGAGGTTGGGCAGAAGAAATGACTCCTCAAATCATAGAAAATCTATATGGGTTAAAAAATAAATTTTTAGCTAGTATTAATAAGATTGCTCTTAAGATAAACGATCAAGGAAAACCTATATTTTGGGAGAGTGAAAAAAATATAGATATTATCCATAGTTTTTTAAATAAAAAGCAGAGTATAAAATATGCCGAGGAGTTAAAAGAATGGGTAGAATTATTTAATAAAAATAAACTTTTAGCAGCAAAAAGTTTTTGGACGGAGATTTATATTGGTGCTCAGAGTTATTTTGATACTTTAAGAGTAGAAGAAAATAGAGTAGAATTTAAAAGAGACCCTTATGATGTAGGCTAGTATCTCATCTGTTTTAAGTGTTGTTTAAAACCAAATAGTGTACTATGACGTCTCTTGCTAATTAGAAATTCAAGGAATTATTGTTGTTTGCAAAAAATGGAATACCACTATATATACAGTTGAAAGAAAAGCTATTTAAAGATATAAAAGATAACTATAAATCAGGTGATATGATACCCACTGAAGGTGAACTTGAAAAGATTTATAGCGTTAGTAGAATCACTGTTCGAAAAGCTATTGAAGAGTTAGAGAGAGAAAGTATACTTGAGAAAAAGCAAGGAAAGGGAACTTTTGTAAAAGAGCAAAAAATTCTTTATGATGCCAATTCAATAGGCTCTTTAACTCAACGTTTAGCTAAAGAAAATCATAAGTTGCAAACAAAATCATTAGAGTATATTGTAATTGAAAATGATCACTACGTAAAAGATTTACTTATGTGCAAAGAATTGCTTTGTATTAAAAGATTTAGAACACTTGATGGTGTTCCTTTTGCATTGATGCTTAATTATTTAGATATTACTAAAGTACCTTCTTTAGAAAAAAAATTCAATATAGAATCTTTGTACAAGTTTTTAAAGGATGAATATTCTATAGAGTTTTACAATGCTGAAGAGACTGTAGAAGCAAAAAATGCCACAAAAGATGAAGCAAAAAAACTTGCTATCAATGAGAAGGATGCTCTTTTATCTCTTCATCGTCTCTCTTTTGACAAAGACAATAATCCTGTTGAATACTCAGATATAGTTATAAAAGCAGATATGTATAAACACAAAATAATTTTAGCAAATGATAAAATGTCAAATATATAGCACTAATAAGAAATTTAAGCTAAAGTGCGATAGATTTAACTAGTAGAGTTTAGTAATAATTTATAGTCTCAGTTTTAAGCATATATAGGTTTTTTATTCTCTTTTTTATTAAAATATAAAAGATTAAGAGCAGTTTTTTTTAAAAAATCTTTAGATATGTCTTTTAGTAAATCAATCTTCCCTATTATTTTTAATAGATTTTTTACTTGTGTATTATTTGCTTCCTCTATCATCTCTTCAACTCTTTTTTTCAAAAGTTCTTGTTTTGCATCTGGATGAAAATCATCGGTACCAGCTACTATATAACTATTTCCAATTTTATTTCCTGTGCGTGATGCAGTTATTTTTACTGAATTTATAGAGCTAGTATCAAAATCTATTTGACCTGCTCCTCCATCCCATATAAAATTATTAAGATCATTCTTCCATCCATCTGTGACTCTGTTAATACTTTTTACTACTTGTTTTAAAACTTTTTTCTCTTCATTATTAAGATTACCTCTAATATCAGTTTTCATTGAAGTAGTTTCACTATACTCTCTTTCAATTTTAAAATAAGGATTGTTTTTATCCCAAGTAACATTTAAACTTAATGAATATCTTTGCATTTTACTAACTTTTATATCAATATTATCACCCTCAACAGTATTTAATCGTATAGAAAATGTATGACTTATATATCCTTCATTATCTCCATCATAACCTTTTAGTAGTTTTGTTAGATTATCTTCTATATGATTTAATTTAGTGATTAAGTTATTATGAAGTGAGATATTATCTAAGCTCTGTTTTTCTGAGAGTTTGCTAACTGATTTAAAATCTTTTTCTATAGTTCTTTTGGTATCTTCTATTATGAAATTGATATCTGTATTTGTTACTCCATTTTCATATGCTTTTACTATACTGTCTGTTACTTTTTTTATAACTTGATTAGAAATATTGGACGATTTTTTATTGGTTACAGTAGATAATTTTAGACTTTTTTTTAATTGTTCTTCTAAGAGTTTTTTCTGTTCTTCTTGTTCTTTATCTAATTGTTCAAATGGAGATGTAGACAATACTGTAGGCGTATATATTGAATTTTGTACCATAATTAATTCCTTTGCTATAGATCGACTAATTGTTAAATTTATTTATATATATAGTGATACCTTGGTAATATAAAACCCACCAAATATCAACCATATAAAAAGAATAGTTGAGAGGTATATAGGTTTCATTCCAACTTTTTTGAACTTTTCAAAACTTGTTTCCATTCCAAGAGCACTCATTGCCATTGTTAGTACAAAAGTATCTAGTTGGTTGATTGTACTTACCATTGCATGAGGTAGTAAATCTAGTGAATTAAACCCAGCAACTCCTATAAAACCAACGGCAAACCAAGGAATTGTTATTTTTGTTTTGCTTTTTGAATTTGTACTTTTTTTAGCCAACCAGATACTAAGAACTATGAGAAATGGTGCTATCATCATGACTCTTAACATTTTAACTATGACAGCGTTATTTGAGATTTCAGCTCCTAGCGTGTTTCCTGCTGCTACGACGTGAGCTACTTCGTGGATAGTTCCACCTATGTATATGCCCATACCAGTTGTATCGAGGTCGATAAATCCAGCTTTATATAAAAATGGATACAAAAACATAGCGATTGTTCCAAAAACGACTACTGTTGAAACAGCAACTGCACTTTTGTGAGGTTCACTTTTTAGAATTGGCTCAGTTGCAAGTATGGCTGCTGCTCCACAGATAGAGCTTCCTGCTGTTGTGAGTATGGTTGTGTCACGGTCAAGTTTTAGTAACTTTGTTCCTACAAAATAGCCTATGAAAAAAGTGAGAGTTACGATGAGAGCACTCGTAGCAATGCCTGCTACTCCAACTTCTGCTATATTTTGAAAAGTCAGTCTAAAACCATAAAAAACTATAGCAGTTCTTAATAGAACTTTTGTAGAAAATAGAATCCCAGGTACCCACTCTTTTGGAAGGTCGTTTCTAAGAGTGTTTGCATAGATGATACCAAGAATGATTCCTATGATAAGTGGGCTTATTGCGTAGTTTGAGAAGATTGGAAATTCTGCTAAAAAAGTAGCTGCTGTTGCAAATAGGGCTACAAAAAGTATGCCACTGAGTGTATGAGGTCTATTTTGTTTTGAAAACATTTTATTTCCTTTAAGCTGATTATATTACTAAAGTATTTATCTGTAAAATATATTAAACTTGATATAATTATATAAAATATCAATAAGGAAAGTTATGACTTTAAAAGAGTTAGACTATTTTTATCAACTTTGCGATAACTCTCACGTTTCGAAACTCTCAAAAAAGCTTTTAATTAGTCAATCAGCTATCTCTTTGGCAATAAAGTCGCTAGAGAAGAAGTTGGGCGAGCCACTTTTTGATAGGATTGGTAAAAAACTTGTTTTAAATGAGAGAGGTAGAGTTTTTAAAGAGAAAACCTATGAGAGTTTTTTAGCCCTGAGGGATGCCGAAAACTTTTTTAAAGATGAAAATATATTAGGGAGTTTACATGTAGCTTCAAGTAAAACAATAGGTAATTTTATAATGCCTCAGATAATCTTTGATTTTTTACTAAAGTATCAAAATATAACTATAAAAAGGGAGATAAAAAACTCATCTGAGATTATTGAGATGGTAAAAGAGGGCAGGCTTGATATGGGTTTTATTGAAATTGATTGTTTAGAGTGTGATTTAATTAAAGAGAGCATAGTCGAAGATGAACTAGTTGTGGTTAGTTGTGATGAGAGTTTAAAAGATGAGGTCTATATAGATGAGCTTTACTCTAAAAAGTGGATTTTAAGAGAGAAAGGCTCAGGAACGAGAGAAGTTTTTTTAGATGCTCTTGGAGAGTTATTTAAAGAGTTAGAGATATTTATGGAGTATAGAGATTTTGAAGAGGTAAAAAAGCTTCTTTTTCACAATAGAGATGCCATTACATGTATATCAAAAGTGGCTCTTCAAGAGGGATTACGAGAGATAAAACTAAAAAATATATCTATAAAAAGAGAGTTTTACTGTATATATCATAAAAATAGATACAAGAGCAAACTGTTTGATACTTTCAAACAGTTTGCAAAGAGTGGATTTAGTTGTTAGTAAATCTTCGTCTATGAAGTACTGCAAAAAAGGCAGGTACATAAAGAAGGTTTAGTATAGTTCCCCAAGCTAATCCAAAGCCAAGTGAGATTGCAAGTGGCTGAAAGATAGCTGCTTCACCTGCTGGCCAAAAGATGAGAGTTGAAAGACCTATAAGTGTTGTTATGGTTGTCAAGAAAATCGGTCTTAGACGCTTAGTTGCTTGAACATATAACTCTTCCATGGTATTTACTTTTTTGAGATAAGTCATCATGATAATTCCGTCGTTTATGACAACTCCTGCGAGTCCTAAAGCACCTATCATTGATGGCATAGTTAGGTTTATGTCCATCAAAAAGTGTCCCATTAGTACTCCTAAAAAGGAGAAAGGAATAACAGACATAACTATAAAAGTATCTCTAAACGAGTTAAACAAGTAAAGCATGCTAAGAGCAACAAGCAGAAGTGCTATAGCAGATGCAGAAAGCATATCATTTTTTAGCTCATCATTTTTCTTTTTTTCTCCAAGAAGTTTGATTTTTACTCCAGAGTCTTTGATTTTTTCTAAAATAGGTTTTAGATTGTTTGTTGCTTCTGTTGCAGTTATGATTTTTGTATCAACATTGGCATAGACATAAAAAGTCTTCTCTCCAAAATCTTTTGTGACTTTCTCAAAGGATTTAACTATTTTGTAGTCAACTACCTCTCTAAGAGCTACATTTCTTCCATCTCCAAGAGGAATTTTAACACTATCAAGTGTTTGTCTACTGTCTTTGTTGATACTTTTTACTTTAATTTCAAGAAGATTTTTATCATCAAAAGCGGTGGTTTTTTTCTTTGAGAGGAACATATTTGAGAGAGTTTGACCTACAACTTGCTCATTTAATCCCAAAGATTCCCCGTAGCTATTAACTTTTAGTTTTATCTCATCTATTCCTCTTTTAGCACTATTTTCTATAGACTTTATGCCTTCCATTTTTGAGAGGGAGTTTTCTATTTGTTCTATTGCTGAGATTATTTTTTCATTATCATTTGCTATGATTCCTATCTCTATATCAGATTTTATAGGACCAGCTTTTCTCTCTACTACAAATATCTCATCTAGTTTATACTTTTTTTCATAATTTTGTTTCTTCAAAAATTTTCTCAAATTTTTTGAAATCTCCATTGAACTTTTCTTTCGAATCCTCTCGCTATCATCATAGTAAAAGCTTAGATATGGAGTAACATACTTATCTACAAATGTTTTCTCTACCATTTTGTAAAGTTCAAGCGTAATATACATAACATAAGGGTAGTTTTCACCACCTCCTGCCGTGTTTCGTCTGTATCCTGCGACTGTTGAGATAGTTTTTATATCTATATCATCTTTGAGTTTATAAAGGTCTTTTGAGATTGCATTTACAATTGCATAAGAATCTTCAATAGGCGTATTTATATCCGCTTTTAAAGAAATATTTACAGTGGTTGAGTCAAATCTAGGGAACATTTGAAATTTTGAATTCTTAATACCTACAACTGTTAAAATTGGAATCAAGATTATAAATAAAAATAAAAATGTTTTTCTATACTTAATTAGCTTATGTATAATCGCACTATAGATTGCATTGGCTCTGTTCCAAGATAGTGCTTTAGATTCTCGTTTAAGTGTATGAGCCGCATGGATTGGTAAAAATATAAAAGACTCTATTAAAGAAGCCACGATAAGAGCAGAAACAGCGATAGGTATAAGCTTTATAAACTCACCCATAGTTCCACTTATCATAAGTAGTGGTATAAAAGTAAATAGAGTTGTTGCGCTTGCCATAAAAACGGGCTTAAACATCTCTTTTGCACCCTCAATGGCTGCTTCTCTAGGCTCAAGACCCTCTTCAACCTTTTGTTGAATGTTCTCAGAAACAACTATGGCATCATCGACTACTATACCAAGAGCAACAAGAACACCTATGAGTGAAACCATATTGATGGTGTAACCAAAGATATAGAAGTAGGTTGCCGCCATGATGAAAGAGGTAGGAATACCCAAACCAACTATTATTGCCATACGGGTGTTTATGAGTAAAACTAGTAAAATAGTGATAAGAATAAGACCAAAAAGTATGTTTGAAACAACAACATTGAGTCTATCTTTGATTCTTTGAGAGTTATCATTGTGTAGAACAAAGGTTACATTTGGATTGTCTTTTTTTAGAGATTCTACAAGTTTACTAATGTTGTCTTTCGCATTAAGAGCGTTTCCTGTCTCTGTTTGAGTTACTGAAAGAGAGAGTGAAGCAGTTGTGTTTATGGAAGAAAGAGTTGAAGCATCTTCGTACCGTTTTTCTACGGTTGCTATGTCTCTTAAATATATTTGCTTCCCATCTACCTTCAGAATGGTGTTTTCCATAGCTGCTGAGTTCTTTTTTCCGTTATAAGTAGATAAAAAGTAGTGTTTCCCTTTTCCTTCTATCTTTCCAACTGGAAATATATAAGATATTCCAGCAATGGCACTAAATACCGAGTTTTTATTTAGCCCAAAACTCTCTATTTTTTTCTCATCAATCTGAATGTTATAATACATATCAGAATCACCATATATAGTGACTTCAGATATATCTTTAACTCCTAAAATCTTTGTTTTAAGATCTTTTGCAAAGTCGATAAGCTCCGAGAGATTTTTTTCGCTAGATGTGATAGAAACTTCCATCAAACTTTTTCCGATGGAAAGAACTGTAACACGAGGTTCATTCATGTCATCTGGAAAGTTCTGTTTTACAATGCTAACAGAGTCTTTTATTTTTGCTGCAGTATCATATTTGTTTGTTCCTTCTACAAGCTCAACTAGTACACTAAAAGTACCTGGAGATATAGTAGAAGTCATTTCATCAATACCCTCTACACTTTGTAGTTCGTCTTCTATTTCACGAACTGCCATTTTGTCTAAAATGTCAATTGAAGCACCACTATAGCTTCCTGAAATTCTTATCTTGTCTAGCTCAAACGTTGGAAAAATCTCTTTTGGAGTTTTGTTGTAAGAAAACACGCCCACTAAGCATACTAAAAAAAATAACACATAATTCATCTTTGAATTGTCAATAAAAAACTTGATTAAACTACCCATATATACACCCTAGTTATTTGATTCTGTATTGTAACAAAACTGTGTTAATGTTACGTTAATATAACTACACATGTATATTAAATTTTAAATCAGACAAAAAGTCTATTAGTAATCTACTCTAATATTTATAGGGATATAACGTAGCCTTCTATTTGAAATTTTTGTAATTCTTTTTCCCTTATAGTGACCTATATTTTTATATCCTATAAATTTTTCTTCTTCGCTCTGGTTGTATCTTGTTACACACTTTTGTCTAGTTTCATAAGTTTGGTAACTATTTTGTCTTTGATTTTTAGACATATTGTGTCCTACAATACTACCTATGATTGCTCCACCAACAGTTGCTAAGTCTTTTCCTCTGCCACCACCTACTTGGTGTCCTAAAATTCCACCTGCAACTCCACCTATGATAGTTCCTATAGGATAATCGTTGCTATATCCACTAGAGCGTCTAACAGGAACACTTTCATCCCAACACTCTTGATATGGGATACGCTTTGTAATTGTTTTATATACTGGTGTTGAGCTTGTGACTCTTACTTCGTCTGTAATCGTAAATGAGTTTGCTTGAAGAGCCAAAATTGCTGTTGTTAAAATTATTGCTACCTTTTTCATTTCAAATCCTTCTGTTTTGATACGGAAATTGTAAAATAAAAAAGTGAAATGATTGTGAAGAGAAGTAGCTACTACTTTTTTTGTAGAACATTATAAAAATAATTTTTGCTATAATGTGTCAATGAAAGATTTAATCCAAAAATTACCAAAAGCAGAACTTCATATTCATATAGAGGGTACACTAGAGCCAGAACTCATGTTTAGATTGGCTAAAAAAAACAGTATAAAAATACCATATAAAAGTGCAGAAGAGGTTAAAGAAGCTTATAGTTTTACCTCTTTACAATCTTTTTTAGATATCTACTATGCAGGTGCAAATGTTCTCATAACGAAAGAAGATTTTTTTGATTTAACATGGGCCTATCTTCTTAAATGCAAAGCTCAAAATATAGTTCATACTGAGATAATGTTTGACCCACAAACTCACACGAGTAGGGGTATAGAGTTTAAAACTATTATAGGTGGAATCACCAAAGCATTGAATAGAGCAAAAGAAGAGTTAGATATAAGCTCATTTTTAATTATGAGTTTTTTAAGACATCTTAGCCAAGAAGAGGCATTTGCAACACTTAAAGATGCAGAGCCATTTAGAGATAAAATTATAGCTATTGGGTTAGATTCGAGTGAACTAGGGAACCCTCCAAGTAAATTTAAAGAGCTGTTTGAAGAAGCAAAAAAACAGGGTTATAAACTAGTAGCTCATGCAGGAGAAGAGGGTGATTCAAGTTATATATGGGAAGCATTAAACCTTCTACATGTAGAAAGAATAGACCACGGTATAAGATGTGATGAAGATGAGAAGCTTTTAGAACATCTGAAAGATAAGAAAATCCCTTTAACCGTCTGTCCACTCTCAAATGTAAAACTAAAAGCAGTAAAAGATATGAAATATCACAATATCTTGAAGCTTCTGAAACAAGGTCTACATGTAACTGTAAATTCAGATGACCCAGCTTATTTTGGTGGTTATCTAAATGAAAATTATGAAGCTTTGGTTGAAAGTTTAGATATGAGTGAAGAGGAGTTGAAAGCTTTGATAGAAAACTCTTTTAAAGGCTCATTCTTATGAAATATAGACCAATTTTTATAACAGCAACAAACACAGACATAGGTAAAACTTATGCTACATGTAGACTCATAGAAGAGCTAGGAAAGCAAGGTTTAAAAGTAGGAGTTTTAAAACCTATAGAAACAGGAGTAAATGAGTATCCACTTGATGGCAAAGTTCTTTTAGAGATGGCAAGAAAATACAATTCAAATCTAAAAAGCTTTACATGTAGAGATGTAGTGCCTATTCAATATGAACTCCCAGCTGCTCCTTATGTTTCCAAAGGTGATGATAAGATAGATATAAAGGCTATACATGTAGCCTTTAAAAAAATGGCAAAAGTGAGTGATATAGTTATTATAGAGGGTGCTGGTGGACTTATGGTTCCTGTTGATGAGGGGCTTTACATGTATGACTTTATAAAAGAGTTTAATGCCATTACCCTTTTGGTGACTCATGCAAACTTGGGTTGCATTAATGATACTTTGTTAAATCTTAACTTATTAGATTCTCTACATGTAGAGTATGAGTGGTGTGTGAACTTTAGAGATAATCAGGAGAGTTTTACGAAAACAACTCTTCCTTACTACAAAAAAATCGTCTCTTTACAAGATGATATAAAACTATTAAGTGAAAACTTGCTAAAATCACTTTAATATTACTAGAGGATTGACATTGCAACATTTAATCAATACTAGAGATTTTTCGATAGATGAAGTAAACGCACTTTTTAAAAGAGCAGAGCTATTTTTAGACGAAAAACCAAGAGACATACTAAAAGAGAAGATGATTATAACTATCTTTTTTGAAAATTCCACAAGGACAAGAAGTAGTTTTGAAATTGCAGCAAAGAGAATGGGAGCAAATGTAGTTAGTCTTGATGTCTCAAAAAGCTCATCGAGTAAAGGTGAAACACTATTTGACACAGCAGCAAACCTAGATGCTATGGGACCAGATGCCATAGTTGTTAGACACAAAAACTCAGGTGTTCCTCACATACTTTCAAACTATGTAAACTGCCCAATTTTAAATGGAGGTGATGGACCTCATGCCCACCCGACACAAGCACTTTTAGATTTGTTTACAATGACAAGGTACTTTAAAGACTTAAAAGGTGTGAAGATAGCCATTGTAGGAGACATAAAAAACTCACGTGTTGCAAACTCTAACATAGAGCTTTTAACACGCTACGGGCTTGATGTTACGCTTGTTGCACCTCCTCATTTTCTACCAGAAACGGATTTGAAAACAAGTCATGACATTAAAGAAGTCATTGATGATGTTCAAATTGTCATGAGCCTAAGAACTCAAACAGAGCGTCATAAAAATCAGATATACGGTTCACTAAAAGATTATGCAAAGGACTTTTGTATTACTGAAGAGTTAGTGGGGAAACGAAATATACTTCTTCTCCATCCAGGTCCAGTTCATAGAAACGTTGACATTGATGATGCGATGTTGAGGGACCCTAGATGTAAAGTTTTAGAGCAAGTTAAAAACGGGGTTGCTGTCAGGATGGCTGTTTTGGAGAAGTTGATTGGAGCTAATTGAAAAGCTAAATGAGTATGGTAAAAAAAGAAAACCTATCTTTTTTGCCATAGATTTTAAGATGAAAGAGTGGATTTTAGAAGATGAAAATATCCAGTTTCAACTAGGAAATTTTAGAAATTTTAAGCCACAAAAGCCATCCCATAAAACAAAAATTACAAACTGTCTACATGTAGAGTTCCAAGAGTACAAAAAAGCTCTGCAAAAAGTAAAAAAGCAAATAAAAAAAGGTAATACCTACCTTTTAAATTTAACTTTTGAGACTAAACTAGAGGGTAACATAGACCTAGAGTCTATCTTTTACAGTGCAAATGCCCCTTTTAAACTACATGTAAAGAATAGATTTGTCTGTTTTTCTCCAGAAAGATTTGTTCAAATCAAACACAATCAGATAAATACGTACCCCATGAAAGGGACTATAGATGCTCATATCCCTCATGCTTTAGAGAGAATTTTAGCAAACCAAAAAGAGATGAGTGAACACACTATGGTAGTAGATTTGCTTAGAAATGATTTGGGTATAGTTGGCAAAAACGTACAAGTAGAAAAGTTTAGATATATAGACAAGATAAATGCAGGAAATAAAGAACTTCTTCAAGTAAGCTCAAAAATCACAGCAGATTTAGATGATAGTTGGCACGAAAATTTAGGAAATATCATCAAAAAAATGCTCCCTGCAGGAAGTATTACAGGAACTCCGAAAAGAAAAACCGTTGAAATTATTAAAACTATAGAAAACTATGAAAGAGGATTTTTTACAGGAGTTTTTGGTTACTACGATGGAAAAAGTTTTGATAGTGCCGTGATGATTCGCTTTATAGAGAAACAAAAAGGTGGCTATGTCTATAAAAGTGGTGGTGGAATAACTTATGATAGTAATGAGTTAAATGAATATGAAGAAATGAAAGATAAGGTTTATATTTAAGGGTATGTAAAATAATATTTATTTTACATACAATGAATATAGATTTTTTTCTTCAGTCTCTATTCTGCTCAATAATGCTTCAATTATACTGTTTAATTTAGTTTTAAATAAATCATCAAACTTTACATTATTTTTTGTATAAAATTCTATAAAATTTAGTACTGCTTTTTGAATATCTTTAATTGATTGCTCGTATTCTAGTATTAGCTTCAGTGTATTTTGATTATTTTTATAATATTCTCTTAAATATTTATAAAGCCTTATATCTTCACTTAAAAGATGCCCTAATATTTCTGTTCTAAAAACAATAAAAAGTTGTTTTATTGTTGTAGCATCTTTTTCATGTACTATTTTAGTTAGTATTTTAACAAGTTTTTTATGATCTTTTTTAAACTCTTTTATTAAGTTTTTATCATAGCTAAAACTACTTCCAAATGACGAATTAAATAGGCTAAAACCAAACAATTTAATTTCCTTATATTTATTATTATATATTATACAATAATAAGTTTTAATATTATATAAATTAAATTATGATTAAAAAGTAAGAATTGAATCTTGAATCCAGTGAAGTAATTTGCTACAATGAATTGCTCTTAATTAGACTAAGGATAAAAAGTGCTAAGAGGAATAAAAGAAGAATCAGAAGCATTTAGTGAGTTATTATGCATATCCGTAGAAAAAAAAATAATTTTAAAAAATTTATTTAATTTTTCTAAAATATGTTTTGAAACTATTAAAGTTGAAAATGGTGAGCTTCTAAATTTAAAATATCACCAAAATAGAATAGATAAAACAAGAAGTTTTTTTGGATTTAAAAAGGAATTAGAGATAAAAGAATATAATTTTGAACTACCACATAAAGGCACTTTTAAGCTTAGAATTGATTATGCTGAGGAGATAATAAGTTCTACATGTAGAGATGTTATATGTAGAGAGTTTAAAGAGTTTAAAGTAGTAGAGTCAAATATAAATTATGAGTATAAATATGCTGATAGAAGAGAACTAGATGCTTTAAAAGTAGATCAAAAAGAGATAATTATACTCAAAGATGGACTACTAACAGACACGAGCATAGCAAATATAGCTCTACATATAGATGGTGTTTGGCTTACACCAATAGCACCACTTCTTAAAGGAACTACTAGGGCTAGGCTTATTGATAGTGGTTTTTTAAAGTGCGCAGATTTAAGAGTCGAAGATTTAAAAAAAGCACAAAATTTTGCTATAATGAATGCTTTAATAGATTTTAAAACAGTAAGGGCGCAGATTGAATTTGAATTGGGACTTGAACGCATTATATAAAAGTGACGAAAAATTAGGCGATGATTTAGAAAAAGCAAAAACAAAAGCACAAAATTTTGAGAAGATGTATAAAAATTGTCTAAAAAATATAAGCTCAAATGAGTTTATAGAGGCAATTAGAGAGTATGAAGATATATCTCAAATTCTTGGTAAGATAATGACTTATGCATTTTTAAAGTTTGCAACTAACAGTGACAATGGCGGATTTTACGCAAAATACCAAAATGAATATACAAATGTAAGTGAATTTTTACTCTTTTTTGAATTAGAGTTTAACCGTCTTAGCAAACCAAAACAGAAAGAGTTTATTGAAAACTCAAATGGATATAGTTTTTACCTGCAATCTCTTCAAGAGGAAAAGCCATATCAACTTACAGTAAAAGAAGAGAGAATTCTTCTAAAAAAGAGCACTACTGGTGGAAGTGCTTTTAGTCGTCTTTTTGATGAGCATTTTAGTAGGCTAAAGTTTACTTATGGTAGTAAAAAAATCTCAGAAGAGGAGATACTTTCACTTCTTCATAACCCTGATAGAGAGATAAGAAAAAAAGCAACAATAGCATTTAGTAAAGGCTTAAAACCTCACCAGTCACTTCTTGGTTACATATATAACATGATAAAAACAGATCACAAGAGTGATTGTGAACTAAGAAACTATAGCTCACCTGAGCAGGCTCGTCATATAGATAACAAGATAAGCCAAACAAGTGTAGATGCTTTAGTAGATGCTGCAGAAGACAGTTTTGATTTGGTTCAGGACTATTATGTAAAAAAAGCAAAACTTTTAGGGATTGACCAACTTCATGATTATGATAGATATGCTCCAATTGAAACAAAAGAAGAAGTTTATGATTTTGAGAAATCAAAGACAATAGTTTTAAAAGCATTTGAAAAGTTTAGTCCAAAGTTTGCGAGTATTGCTAAAAAGGCATTTGACGAGGGTTGGATAGACGTTATGCCAAAAGATGGCAAGCGTGGAGGGGCATTTTCACACCCAGCAACACCAGATACTCACCCTTATGTACTTTTAAATCATACAAACAGAAGAAGAGATCTGTTTACTTTGGCTCATGAGCTTGGGCATGCAATCCATCAGTACCTTTCTCGAGATGTGGGTTATATTGGCTCAGATACACCACTTACTACTTCGGAAACAGCTTCAGTTTTTGCTGAAATGCTTGTTTTTGATTACATTAAAGATGGATTGAATGAAGATGAGAAAACGTCTTTATATGCAGGAAAGATAGAAGATATATTTGCAACACTCTACAGACAGATAAACTTTACTACTTTTGAAAGAAGAGTTCATGCTCATGATGGCGAGCTTGATTTGGTTACTTTTAACAAGCTTTGGCTAGAAGAGAGTAAAAAAATGTTTGGTAGCAGTGTGAAATTAAGTAAAAACTACGAGATGTGGTGGAGTTACATTCCTCATTTTATTCACTCACCATTTTACTGTTACTCTTACTCATATGGACAGCTTTTGGTTCTTGCTCTTTATGGGCTTTACAAAGGTGGAAAGTGTGAAAACTTTATAGAGATTTATACAGCATTTTTAAGTGCTGGAGGAAGTAAAAGTCCAAAAGAGCTTATAAGTAAGTTTGGATTTGATATAGACGATAAAGAGTTTTGGAAAATAGGAATTGAAGAAATAAGAAAACTTTTAAAGGAGTTTAAATAATGCTACAAAGTGTTTTAAATGACCCAAATTTTTCTGCCCAGATGAGACAACATGTAAAAAAGACTTTAGAGATTTTACTTCAAAGAGGAACAAACTTCTCTATACTAACAAATGTAGCTGAGATAGATTTTGATCCAGCTCTGCCTGAAGAGATTAAGAGCACTTTTAAACCTATAACTATGTTTGTATTGGCTGGTTATACTTTTGAAAGTTGTATTGTAGATGATTGGGGAGTCAGTTTTGAAGCTGGTTTTGGACATGAAAATTATGGTTCCTTGGTTAGTGTCCCGATGCTCTCTGTTTTGCAAATCATAGTAGATGATACACCAGTTTTGATAAATCTTAGTGTAGGTGCAGATGAGAAACCAAAAGAGAAGTCAAAAGGGATAAAAAGAAGCATGGAAGCACTTCTTTCTAACCCAGAAAATGAGAAACTACTAAAGCAGTAGTTAAGCTTTACGCTTACTTACTATATAGTTTATAACGCTATTCATAAAAGCATCTTGTTTTCTCTCTTTTGAGTAAGCCAGATAAAGTTTACGTGTGATTTTCAGACCTTTGATTCTTGCATAGTATAGTTCACCTCTTTCAACTCTATCTTCTATCATGTGCTTTGAGATTACTGAAACTGTAGGTACTCCATCGATGATTGATGATTTTAAAATTGTCTGTTTAACGGCGGTTGAGCTTGTTACAACACTTCTAAGATCAAATGAGTCACAATCAACTCCAACTTTTTCAAACTCTGCTTTTATGATCTGTCTTGTGTGTGATTCTTCTTCTCTACAAACCCACCTAAAAGAGTTCAGCTCATCTGGCTTAACTACCTTTGGAAGTGGTGTTTTACTGACCAATACAAGTTCATCATCCATCCACTCTCTGTAGATAATGCCATCTTGAAAGATTGGAGATTCTAAAAGTGCAAGGTCTATTTTTTTATCCATTAACTCTTCTGTGATTTTTTCAGAGTCATCTACTTTTATCATTACATCATTTTTGATAGCATCTTGAATTTCTGTAAGAAAATCAGGAAGTATATAATTTCCTATCATAAAAGAGGCACCAAGAATAAAAATTAACTCTTTATTTATGATTTTTATTACTTCTTTTTCTGCACTTGCTATACTTTTTTCAAGTTTTGTTACTACTTTGTGAAACTGTTCACCTGCTTTAGTGAGTTTGATACCGTTTTTCTTTCTATCTACTATCTTTGTATCCAAATAATCTTCTAAAAGTTTCATCTGTTGAGTAACTGCTGGTTGGCTAATTCCTAATTTTTTTGAAGCTTTTGAGAAACTTTTCTCTTTTACCACTGTCAAAAATGTTTCAATTTTATTGAAGTCTCTTAACACGTCTAAATCCTTATATTTTTTAGACTATTATAACAAATATTAATAATAATTACAAGGCATAATTTAGTTAAACTTTATGTTAAAACTTTTTTGCTATAATAAATAAACTTTAATAAAGAAGAAAAAATGGAAAAGATATTAGACTTACTGAATGACGCGCAACAAGAGGCGGTTAAAACCATCGATGGACCAGTCCTCATACTCGCAGGTGCAGGTAGTGGAAAAACAAAAACTATTACTTCAAGACTTGCTTATCTTTTAGCTCAAGGTATTCCAGCTTCAAGTATCTTAACTCTTACTTTTACAAATAAAGCAGCAACTGAGATGCGTGAACGTGCATTGAGTTTAATCGATGATAAAACTTACCCACCACTTCTTTGTACTTTCCATAAATTTGGACTTCTGTTTTTAAAGTTCAACATGGAAAAACTAGGACGTAGAAACAGCTTTGTGGTTATTGACACGGATGATAAAAAAAGAATTATAAAAAGTTTTGGAATCGATATGCCAGTTGGACTTGTAGCAAACGAGATTTCAAGATATAAAAACTCTCTTATTGACCCAAGTGTTGCTTGGGAAAAAGCAGAACTGCCAAACTACAAAAAGATAGCACAAACGTATGAACAGTATGAAAAGTATATTAAAGATAACAATTTAGTAGATTTTGATGACTTGCTTGTTTTGCCTTATAAAATCTTAGAAGAGAATGAAGACTTGTGTAGAGAAACAAGTGAGAGGTATCAGTACATCATGGTAGATGAGTACCAAGATACAAACGACTTACAGTACAGACTCATACGCAAGATTTGCTCAACTCATGAAAATATTTGTGTAGTTGGAGATGATGACCAGAGTATCTACGGTTGGCGTGGGGCTAACATAAAAAACATTTTAGATTTTAAAGATGAGTTTAAGAACACAAAAATAATAAAACTAGAAAACAATTACCGCTCAACGACCAATATTTTAAAAGCAGCCAATGAGCTTATAGAGCACAATCGTTCACGTTTGGGAAAAGTATTGAAAAGTACCAAAGGAGAGGGAATTGAAATCTCTGTCATAGAGTCTCGTGATGAAAAAAACGAAGCAACTATTATAGCAAAACGTATAAAAGTTCTTATGGACAAGGGTGTAAGTCCTAGAGATATAGCTGTTCTTTATCGCATTAATGCACTAAGTCGTTCTTTGGAAGAGGGATTGAACCGTGTGGGCGTTCCATATAACATGGTTGGTGGTGTAAAATTTTATGAAAGAACTGAGATAAAAGATTTGATTTCGTATCTTAGAATTATAGCTAATCCTCATGATGACTTTTCTATAAAAAGAATCATAAATAGACCCAAAAGAGGTTTAGGAAAAGTAACTATAGATAAAATACTAAAAGGTGCATATGAAAATCACCTCTCTATCTATGGGTATATCACAACAAAGCAAGATGATTTAAAAGAGATGGTAAGTAAAAAGTGTTATAACGCACTAATTGAGTTTAGCGAAAACTTACAACGACTTATAGAAGTATCAAACGAAGCAACATACAACATTATAGATGAGCTTGAGAGTCTATATGGTGTTAAAAAGTACTATGACCAACTTCCTGATTCATTAGAGCGTGTATCTAACATAGATGAGTTTTATGGACTCTTTAGAGACCTAGTTAAACAAAACCCTGAGATGAGCATAGATGAGTTTTTAAATGACCTAGCACTTCAAAGTGACCAAGACAGCATAGATGTTGAAAACATCTCTATCATGAGCATACATGCAAGTAAAGGTTTGGAGTTTGAGTATCTATTTGTCATAGGTATGGAAGAGGGCTTTTTGCCGCTTGTTGGAGATGGAAGTGACATTGAAGAGGAGAGACGTTTAGGTTATGTGGCAATTACTCGTGCAAAAGAGGAACTTACACTTAGCTTTTCTGAGAGTAGATTTTACAAAGGAAGAAGAACAGAGCTTACAAAGAGCAGATTTTTAAAAGAGAGTGGTGTAGCTCAAGGCTCACTTGTTTTAGAAAAAACTACGTCGTATAGAAAAGGCGATTTGGTAAAGCATAAGATTTTTGGTATTGGACGTATTGTTGAAATAAGCAAAGTAAAAAGAGAGTTCAAACTAAAGATAAACTTTTCAGGAACTAAGCGAGATATAGTAGCATCATTTGTCGAGAAGATTTAATGAAAGAAAACTTCAATAGACTTTTTGTGACTAGCAAGCCAACTGGCATGTCATCAAATAGATTTTTAGGTAAGATTAAAAGAAAATATAATGTAAAAAAAGCTGGCTTTAGTGGAACTCTTGACCCTTTTGCAAAAGGGGTACTTATAGTCGCTTTTGGGCAGTATACAAAGCTATTTCGTTTTTTAAAGAAAAAGAAAAAATCTTATCGTGCTACTTTGTGGCTTGGGGCAACTAGCCCAACACTTGACATAGAAAAGGTAGAAAAAGTTGTAGAGATGATACCTTTTGCTGATTATTCATTGAAAATTATTGAAGATAGCATGAAAGGTGAGATAGAGTATCTTCCACCAAAGTACTGTGCGAAAAAAGTGAATGGTAAACGTGCTTATGCGTTAGCTCGTGAAAACAAAGAGTTTGAATTAAATGCAATCAAAAGTACTATTTATGATTTTAAAATTCTACACTATATGCACCCATTTTTGACTTTTGAAATCACCATAAGCGAGGGCGGATACATACGAAGTATGGGGCAGATTATAGCCAATAAATTTGGATTTGATGGCTGTTTGAGTGCTTTAGAGCGTTTGAGTGAGGGTGATTTTATATATGAAAATGAAAAAGAGTTAAACCCTCTTGATTTTATAGATATAGAAGAAAACAAATATTTGGGCGATATAGAAGATATAAGACTTGGAAGAAAAGTTTATAAAGAAAATTTCAAAATAAAAGAGAATGGACTTTACAAAATAGTACAAGATGATGAGGTTTCGGTTATGGAGATAACCGAAGAGACAAGAGTAGCGTACATATTAAATGGGATAAAATTATGTTAATACTATCAAGGAAGATAGGCGAAGCAGTTGTTTTAGATGAGAAGATAATAGTAAGAGTCATAGAAGTATCAAAAGGAGTAGTACGTTTAGGATTTGATGCACCAAACGATATGCTCATACTTCGTGAAGAGTTAGAAGAAGAGATAAAACAAGCCAATATTGAAGCAAAAAGTAGCGTTGAAGACATGGACGCATTAAAAGGTTTGAGTAAGAAGTTTAAGAAAAAATGAGAGCCTACGCGAAAGTAAATATTTTTTTGAAGATAGTTGGTAAACGTGGGAGTTATCATGAACTGCTATCTCGTTTTATTTTAGTAAAAAATCTATATGATGAGCTAGAATTTAAAGTAAAACTGACAAACGATGAGTTTGAACTTCATGGTGAGTTTGGTTGTGCTTTAAAATCAAATACAATTTACAAAGCCTACAAAGCTACATGTAAAGCAGGATATGAAAAAGAGTTAAAAGAGTTCTTTACATGTAAAGCCTTGTCAGTAAAGAAAAATATCCCATCATTTGCAGGCTTAGGTGGTGGAAGTAGCGATGCAGCAACCTTCTTACACATGATAAACAAAGAAGCAAATCTAGGGCTTAATAACGAAAGCTTAGCAAGTATAGGTTTAGAAGTAGGAGCGGATGTTCCATTTTTTGTATATGGGTTTAACAGTGCAAATGTAAGTGGCATAGGTGAAGTGGTAAAAGAGTACAAAGAAGAACCTTTACATGTAGAGACAATCACACCA
>CAZHBU010000008.1:0-45550 GCA_964530865.1 uncultured Sulfurospirillum sp. | reverse complement strand
CCAAAGGTAAACAAACATTAATCCCCAGAAACTTAAAAGTGAAAGTTTATATGAGAAAATTGGCTGACCAGACTCTTTTGGTAAAAAGTAATAAATCATAGCGATAATTGGAACAGTAAAAACAAATGCAACAGCATTATGTCCATACCACCACTGAACCATAGCGTCATTGGTTCCAGCGTACATACTTACTGAATGCCACCAGTCTCCAAGACCAGAAACGAAGTAAGTTGGAATTGCCATATTGTTAAAAAGATAAAGCATAGCAACACCAAGAAAAGTTGCTATATAGTACCAAACTGAAATATATAGAGTTTTTTCTCTTCTTATGCCAATAAGACCAAAAATACTCATTCCCCACATAACCCATATAACAACGATACCAATATCGACAGGCCATTCAAACTCTGCATACTCTTTTGAAGTAGTTATTCCTAAAAGTAGTGAAACTACTACAGATACAACAACCAATAGGTACAATACAAAATGTACCTTTCCTAAAGCCATTAAAAATGGCGATTCTGCCATTGAAACCTTCAGTACTCTTTGGCCTACATAATACCAAGTGGAAAATATACCACTCACTAAAAAACCAAATATAACTGAATCCGTATGAAGTGGTCTAAGTCTTCCAAATGTACCATACTCACCAGCTAAATTATTTAGCTCTGGATAAGCCATTTGAAAAGCTATAATAACACCTATCAGCATGCCAACAATACCAAGTATAATTGTGGCAAATGCAAAAAGCTTTGCAACTGAATAGTCGTAGTTAATCATATTACTAGACTGCATCAATCCCTCCTATTTGTAATTTATGTCACAAAAATATCACATAATTGATAGAATTATAGTATATAAACGATACAAAAAAGCTTAATAAGATAAAATTTGTATTAAATTGTAATTTTTAAGTAGTTTTTAAGATAAGAGTAGTCTACACCTGTTTACATGTAGACTATAGTTTAAACGTCACTATTTATTTTGTAACCAAGACCCGGTACATTTTTTATAAATTCTTTTCCTGTTTTTTCACGAACTCTTTTTATAAAGGTTCTTATAGCCGCATCTGATACATTTTTATTTGTCCAAACATATTTTTTTATCTCTTCATGAAGAACAAAAACACCAAGATTCCTTACTAGTATTGATATAAAAAGCAATTCTTTTCTCGTCAATGCTATAGTCTCTCCAGCTTTAACAAGAACTTTTCTATTTTTATCGAATTGATAACCACTACCAAGTTCTACAATTTTATCTAATGAAAGCAGTTCATCTGCTATATAGTTTACTGTTAACATAAGCTCATCTGGATCAATTGGCTTGATAAGATACTTATCAATTCCAACATCTATTGCTTTTAAAAGTCTCTCTTTTTCACTAAATGCACTCAAAACTATAATAGGAGTTTCACGAGATATTTGCTTAATATCTTTAGCCATCTCCAAGCCATCGCGAATTGGCATTAATATATCTGTTATAACAATATCTGGTTTAAATTTTTTAAATTTTTTCAATCCATCATCACCATCACGAGCTACTATAAACTTTGCAAACTCATCACCAATAGCACCTTCAAGAGCATTTCTTAACTCTTTTTCATCTTCTACAAACAGTACTGTTAAACTGTTCAATTTACCCATTACATATCTCCTTATCTCTGCAAACTGGAACTTTTATATAAAAACATACACCCTTATCACAATTCTCAACTTCTAATGTTCCACCCATACTATTTTGTATAATCATTCTACTCATATAAAGACCTAGTCCGGTACCAATACTTGCATGTTTAGTTGTAAAATATGGTTCAAATATCTTATCTAAAATATCTTTTTTTATACCACCTGCATTGTCTTTGAAACTAATCATAGCATAATTTTTATCAAACTTTTTAATTTCTAAATTTATCACTCTATTGTTAAATAAATTTTGGTTAAAGGCATCTTTAGAATTATTTAGTAGGTTTATGAGTACTTGTGAAAACTCACTCAGATACCCTTTTATGCAAACTTCATCTTTTATATCTACTCTCAATGATATCTCATGGCGCTGTAAAGTTCCTTGCATAACAAGCATTGCATCATCAAGTGCACTAGTAATAGAAAAAGCTTCACTAGGACGATGAGGATTAAAAAAGTTTCTAAAGTCATCTATTGTATTACTCATTTTTTTAATGACTTTTTTCGAGTCATCATAACTCTCATAAAAATCTAAGTCATTTTCATCAGGAAGTTTTTTATAGATTTTTTTCATTTTATAAAGAATAATACCAAGTTCACTAAGTGGTTGCCTCCATTGGTGAGCAATGTTACCTATCATCTCACCCATAGCTGCCAAACGAGATTGCTGAAAAAGAACTCTGTCTTTATCTCTATTCTTTTCTACTTCTTCTTTTATACGTTTTTCTAATGTCTTATTTAACTCTCTTAACTCTTGCGTTTGCTTTTTAACTCTTTCCTCAAGAGTAGTATTTAATTGCTCTAACTCTTCCTCTTTTTGTTGCAAACTTTTTGTAAGGATTATATTTCTTGTCACATTGTATCTTATTGCAATAAATTCTTCAATATCACCATCTTCATTGAGCATCGGAATTACAGTCGTATTAACATAAAAAGTAGTCCCATCTTTAGCTCTATTTTTAACCGTGGATATATAGGTTTTTTTTGACTTTATAGTGTCCCAGAGTTTTTTAAAAACCTCTTTTGGAACATCTTGGTGTCTTATTATATTGTGATTTTGTCCAATAAGTTCTTCTCTACTAAAACCTGAAATTTTACAAAACTCATCATTGACAAAAGTAATAACACCAGCTAAATCTGTTTTTGAGACTATATTGCTTTTTTCTATTGCCTTCTTATACTGCTCTAATTTCATCTATTTATAATCTTTTTGCAAACTCTTCAAATATATACTTACTATCATGAGGTCCTGGACTAGCTTCTGGGTGGTGTTGTACTGAAAATATTGGCTCATCTATATAATCTAAACCCTCTATTGTGTTGTCAAATAGGTTTATGTGAGTTACTTTAGCAATGCTACATACAGAGTCAGGAACATTGTAGTTATGATTTTGAGCTGTAATTTCTACTACTTTAGAGTCTTGATTTTTCACAGGGTGATTTCCGCCATGCTGTCCAAATTTCAGCTTATATGTTGGGTGATTATGTGCAATTGAAAGCAATTGATGTCCAAGACAAATTGCGAACATAGGAACTTTTGCTTCTATAAGTTTTTTAACTTTTATCGCTTCATCTTTTAGTATCAAAGGATCACCTGGTCCATTTGATAAAAAAACTCCATGAATATCTTTTTTTGCATAACGGTTTATAAGCTCATCTACATCAAAGCTATATGGAACAACTTCAACTTCAAGTCCCACTTCACTAAGCTCATTTAAGATGTTTTTCTTTACACCAAAGTCAATAGCAACTATCTTTTTACCAGAAATTGCTTCAGCAGTTTTGTACTCTAATTTTGTATCATCCCAAGCTGCACTTGTGTGAGTATAACTCTCTTTTGTACTAACTTTTTCAATATAGTTTATCTCTTCTATACGCGGTGTATTCTCAAGTATTTTTTTAAGCTCATCTTTATCACTAACTTTGGTAGAAGCTATCATCATTTTTGGACCACCATCACGAATCATCTTAGTTAGGTATCTTGTATCTATATCACAAATTCCAAGTCCTTCATGTTTATCTAAAAATGAACTCAAGGTGTTGGTAGAGCGAAAGTTTGATGGCTCTTCATTAAAATTTCTTACAAACATCCCACTTGCATGAACTGTTTTGCTCTCCATGTCATCAACATTTGTTCCAACAATACCGATTTCAGGCATTGTAAAAACTACAAACTGCCCAGCATAACTAGGGTCACTCATGATCTCTTGGTAGCCACTCATAGAAGTATTGAAAACAATCTCTCCTACTTTTGTTCCCTCATATCCAAAACTTTTTGCTTCAAGATATGTGCCATTTTCAAGGTAGATCCAAATAGGCTTTAAACTCATAGCAGTAGTCCTTTTTTTCTTAGCTCTTCTTCATAAAGTCTTTCAAAAACTAAATCGTACTCAGGACTTCCTGGAATTAGTTTTCTCTTATAATGAGTTATTTTCTCAGCTACTATCTCTTCAACATCTTCAAAACTCTCTATATAACTCTCCATAGCAGTATAGATGATGTTTTTAATGCGGTTCTCAGCAACTGTGTACTCAACTAAATCATCTTTCCAAATCTTCTCCATGACTCTGTGAGCTAGGTCACTATATCTATCTTCATATGAAAGAACAACTTTGTATTCTTTTGCTAGTTTTTTCTTAATAAGCCAAAACATGTTACGTCTGTCTACCTGCATAAACTCCATATCATCTTCATTGTCATCTAAAAGTTCTTCAACTCTCTCTTCAAGAGCCATCTCTTTATGTATGTCTTCTTCTATCAACTCTTGTGATACTTTTACTACTGGCTCTAATCCACTTTGAAGTGTAACGAAACCACTATTTAGTAAGTCTATAGCTATTTTATTTGCAATATAAGGTGCGTGTGGTAATCTAATTTTCATCTATATACCTTGTATAATTTTTATTATTTTATCTAAATCAAGGTAAATATCTGCTTTGTCACAAAAAAGTTGTCTATATGTAAAATTTTATAACTTCATTATAAGTGCAGTTCCCGCTCCAAACATAACACTTCCTGCAAATCGATTCATGATAGTTTGAGCTTTTGGTTTTTTCATAGCTTCTCTAGCTTTTGCTGAAAAGTAAGCACATCCTGCCATAACAATAGTAAGTAAAACAACTACTATAAGCGAAATTAAAATTATATCTTTAGTAACAAGTGTATTTAAATCTACAAAAGTTGGTAAAAATCCAAGATAAAAAAGAATCACTTTTGGGTTGCTAATACAAATCAAAAAACCAGATATAAAATCTTTGAAATATGATTTACTTTTAGATGATTTGATTGCATTATTTGATGGTTTTGATAGAAATATTCTTACACCCAAATATATAAGATACCCTCCACCTACGTATTTGATAACAATAAAAATATCACCCATCACACTAGCAATTGCACTAAGACCGAAAACCGCTACTAGGACATAAACTAGATCACCTAAAACCATACCCATACCCATTGAAAAAGCATGAGTAAAGCCTGAACCTAAGCCTCTTGCCATAACAGCAAATATTCCAGGACCTGGGCTTGCTATAAAGACAAATAGTGTACTACTAAAAATCAAATATGTTAAAAAATCCACCCTATTCCTTAATTAAAATGGTAAAACTACTCCACCATTTTTGTTTATCTTTACATCTGTAACAGCTTCACCATCACTTTTAAATTCCCTACTACTATTAGATGTTTTATCTTTCCTTAAAACCATACCTTTTGCTATTTTTCCTCTTAAAAGTCTTGCATAAGATATTTTAGAACTTACTTTTCTTATCTCTATTTCCCCACTTTTTATCTCTTCATAGCCTAAAAATTCATTTGTATAAGGGTCAACTAATCTTTGCCCATTTTTATAAACTTGATATATATCACCTTTTTTAATTCCATTACCACCTTGATTTAATATAATACTATTAGAGGTCACCGATACAATTTTTATAGGATATATATTACCAGTTATATTTGACACAATCACTTGTGAGATTGTATTGCTAGCATTTGCAAACAATGCTTCTGTTGAGTTTTGATTTGAAGTTTTATGAATCTCAAACTCTTTAGATATTGTTTCGCTCCATTTTATCTGCTGAGTTGCCATAGCAAGAATACGATATGAGATAGTTGTATTGCAAATCAACCGTGATGTCTCTGGTAAGCCAATATTATTATGACTTGTAATTTTCTGTATAGATAAATCTAATATCTTGCCAATCAAAAGATAATCAACACCCAATCTTTTTCCAAGTTTCAGCAACTCATCTTTATCAGAATCACCAGAATTGATAAAGTTTTTTTCCGCTTGATAATATTTACTATTTTCTCTATCTAATATAGTAAATTTTCTTGTTTGTGTTATTTTTGTAACTAATGCTTGGGTAAATCTATCGGAAACTTGCTTGCCAACTTCTAGCTTATTTAAAATGGTATAACTATCTTTGTATTCAAAGGGTATGACAGCTAATTTTCTTCTTTTATTTGGATTTAATCCAGGTGTTTTATATCTCTTTGTTATTTTTATTTTTGTTATACTCACAGTTGCTTGATAATTTTTATCATCAATCTTTTCAACATTTAGTATAGAATAACTATCTACTTTACCTTTAGTAAGTTTTTCTATTTTTGAATTATATTTAAACGATGAAAAATCACCTCTTGAACTCTCAATAGAACTATCTTCAACAATAGTCTGTTTTTTAATATATACACCATTTAACTGCCCCAAGGCTTCTATGAGAGCATTATTTACAGCTTCATCCCTGTTGATTCCCTCTGCGATACCCTCAACAACTCTAACTTTTTTATCAATTATAATCTCCGAAAAAAGAGATGTTGTAATAAAAAATAAAATTAATAATAATTTTTTCATCACCATGAACCTTTCCTAAAAATCATTCACATCATTTACAATCACTGACTTTCTTGATACTTTTTTGGCTTGACGTTTCTCTTTTTTAAGTTCTTTTTTAGACTTAAACTTTCCTTTAGCCATATTTGTAGCATTTTCAAGTTGTGAATAAGTCCATGTCACAACAGAACCTACATGTAAAACTCCATTTTTATCTTTTACCTCCCAAGTTTTAACTTGAGATGTTCCACGAAGTCTAAAACTTGATTTTGCTTGTATCTTTTTTAATGTTTTATCAATTGTTTCACCTATATTGTTAAGACTCTCTTTGATACTAGGTTCTTTCTGGTTGTCAAAAGTAGTTATATTTTTTGCTACTTCCTCACTTATGGAATCAGTATCTAAACTTTGTAAAGATTGAATGTTTGATTTCATAAATTCACCAATAGATGCTTCTGCAAACATTCTTGCTTTTTCTTTTGCACTCTTTTTCTTTCTCAAATATTTACTTGGGTTATTTGTTTTTTGTACCACTGACCAACGACCATAAGACAAGAGCATTGGATGACCTTGTTCATCATACATATACCGTAAACCAAATTCATTTAAAAAACCATTTTTTGTCTTTGGAAGCAACATTAAAAAGTTTGTAGGCTTACCAGAGATAAGTGTTGGTCTCCTTCTTGCTATATCAGTTGCAAATTGTTTAGTTTTTTCAGATAAAACTGCAATAATACCAATTTCTACTGCATCACCTACTTCTGTTTTGGTAGTTATGACCTTTGTTTGAACAGGAACTAAGCCTGAAATATTTGCGAAAGCTTTTTTTACCATCTTTTTTTTAAAATTATCTTTGAAAATAATTTTTTTCTGTTCAACTGACATCTTTTTTATAGCTTCTGGAGCAACTCCATCTTTTTCTAGTTCATTATCCAATTTATACTCTATAACATCTAAAGCCTTATTAAAAATACGACCAATTTTTCCAGCTCTAGCTTCTTCTTCTAATTTTGCCTTTGGAAACTCCCTAGCATTTGTAGAGTCATCTTCAAAAAAATCTAAAATTCTTTCTGTTGTCATGCGTCCAAATATTTCAAAAATATAACTTGCTTGCAAATCAAGCAATGCTTTTTCATATGCCACAACTAACTCTTTTGCATAAGATGGATCAAGAGGTGAAACTCGAACTGGCGATGAGCCATAAAAAAAGGTTCTTCCTTCCTTGGCTACTCCTATACTGACATTAAATCTACTTTCAAAATCATTTTTCCAATCTTCTAAATTTTCCTCACTAAAAGTTTCTCCAATATTAGCATCAGTAACTTTTTCTTGTTCAGTATCTACTTGACTATTATTTGCACTTAAAGTTAGAACTAATAGAAAAATTATACTCAATATTTTTTTCATTTTATTTTCCTACCAATTTACAGTTTTGCCACTACCGGCTTTTGTTATAACAGTTTCACCTTCCCAATATGCAAGTCCTGTTTTTATATCTGTTAATGTTAATTGAATGTAATAATCAACTTTCATATCACCATCAGACAGTTTTGCATTTCTTTGGATTATTTTTCCTGAAAGAGAAAAATCTGGAGCTATCATTTGCCCTTTTTTTGCCACAGTTTTTTGATTGAATTCTTCGGAGTTTCTAAGTTTTCTCGCATCATAACTCATATTATCTTCAGCACCACCTGCTCTTACTGCAGTTGTTACAACTACTTTTCCACTTTGAAGTAGTGACATTCTAATGCTTTTAATCAACTGATCCATGTCTATTCTTTGTGTGGTATCATTGATTATAGTCGAAATTGCAAGAACATATCTTCCACCTCCTGGTCTATTTAAAGCACCTGAACGAAGCATTGATTGTGATGCTTCAATAGAAGCTTTTCTAAAATCTTGATAATCCAAACCCATAGTTGATGCTTTCGCACTCTCTGGATGTTGAGAATCTACATATCTAGGCTGCTGTGTACACCCAGTAAACAATAAAGCAGCAACTGATGCTACTAAAACACTTTTAATTGTTGTTGTGAATATGGTCATTTGGAATCCTTTTTTTATTTTTTTCATAATCTACAATATATATTTTATAAGTTACCACTTTTGGAGATGAAGATATAACACTAAAAACTCTCTCTTCATATGGCGGTAAATGAATTTTCATAAATGTATCTGTTATACTTTTGATAACAAAACCATCTGCATCAAACCATTGAATCTGATACAAAGCATCTATGCTTGTATGAGATAATCTATTTTTCAAAGTAAATTGAACTTCACTAAGAGAATCAGCTCTTTTTCTACTAATTGAATTTACTATTTCAATTGAACTTGACAGACTACTATCAATAGTGATTGGCCAATTATTATAACTTGGAATAGGTTGTTTTTGACAACCTAAAAACATAAGTCCTAGAAGTGAAACTAGAACTATTTTAGAAAGATATTTCATTTACAATCTCCTTAGCATTTATATTGGGAACTCTAACAAATATTATATGATTTTTATTTACATCTAAATTAAACTCTAAATGTTTTTGGCTTCCTGAAAAATTTATACTCAATTTAGGGCTCATCATAGGAACTCTCGCAATTTGAAAGTTTTTAGGTAGATTTTTCCATTGTCTTGTATCTGCTCTATTCATGAAACCTTGATATACCGCACCAACTATTCCACCAAGTAACCCACCCTCTTTTTGTAATTGATACTGCATCATAGTGTGAGTCGTTGTTCTTATAATTGCTCTTGTCATTACAAGAGGAAATCTCTTTTGAAACTCGGCTTTGATGATTTTATCCATACTTGCTACTTGTTTAGTATTTACACTATTTGAACCATTTTTTACTCTTAAATTATAAAAGGCAGCTGGTTTTTCTTTAAATGTAGGTAATGTTATACCTGTATAATGAACTTTATTGGTAACTAAAAATAGAGGAATGTCAAATCTCAACTCCTCTTTACTTGGTCCTTCTCCATTTTCAAAAATAACCCAAGTATAGTGTTTAGTATTTGTTATATTTATTGAAGAACTAGCTTTTAAAGCATACTCTAAATCTCTCTTTACATATTCACTAGCTTCTTCATTGTCTTTTATCATGCCATATGTTTCTTTCAGTATATCAGTGGCTTTTGCATAATCTCCGGAGCTTATAAAAAATAGTCCTGCCATATAACTACTAAATGGATTTATAAAATCTGGATATGCTTTAAATGCAAAAAGATTTGAATATTTTTGCTCTATAGTATTTTTTGTATCTAAATTTGATGCCGTTTTCTTGATTTTATTTGGATTGAGTTTATTTTTTTTAGCTTTTTGAGCCTCTTCTTTTCTTATATTATCTCTCTCTTGAGAAATCTCTTTTGCAAAAAAATCTTTTGCTCTTCTTTGTCTTTCTAATGCACGATTAAATTCAATCCTTGCATTAACTCTGTCACCACTATTTAAAAAGTCCATACCTTTATAGGTATTTACCATAATGCCTTCATAAATTTTTGGACGATAATCCATAAATGTATCGTTCGTTATAACAGCTCCAACATTTGCTAAAACAGTCCCTGCTAAAACTTCTTTATCATACTGCTTTATTTTATCTTCAGATTTATCAAAAAAACCAATGGTAGCATTGTGGTCATGTGCATACTTAGATATAAGACCAGCATCCATATACCATAACAAATCATCTTGTGGATTTTTTTTGAACTCATCTACAATTTTTTTATAATTACCAGTTTTTACTATACTTTCGTAGTTGCCTGATTTTCCAATTTTACCTAAATCTGGCGTAGTTCCCGCACAACCTACAAAAATTAGAGTACCTATAATAGTACAAAAAAATACTTTTTTCTTCATATAGAATATCCTTTTCTAAATAATTCATATAATAGACTTCTTAATCTTTAGTTTTAAATGGAGGTCCCAAAACTAATCTTTGTGTTATTTTAGAAGCTTTTTTAGGATCCATTTTTGCCATGATTTTAGAAACTTTTTTCGCTTGAAGTGTGAACAAAACTGCTGCTGCTTCAGTTGTATTTAGTTCTGAAAGAATCCCTGCTGCTGCTGAGTCTTTCATCTTTGAGTAGGTTTCACTTATCTTATCGTTTTTGGCACCATTTATTGAATCAAGAAGTTTTTTGTTCTCTTTAAGCATCTTTTTGATACCTTCTTCTCGAAGAAGAATTTTTTCCATAGTAGCATTCAGATCATCTCTTTGCTCATCAAGTTTTGCTTGTTGTTTATCAAATAGCGAATTTGTAGCAGCTTGTAGTGCTTCAAAAGATTGTCTTGCTTCATCTATCTTCTCTATCTCTTTTAAAAGCTCACTCTTTCTGCTCTCAAAAACTTGAGTACAGTCAATAGTATCTGAGAAAAGTGCTGTAAAAAATAGAATCGTTATAACTAAAATCTTCACTTTTGCCCCTTATTTACAAACAAGATATTAGATATCTCATCTAAATCTAAACTCTCAGTTTTTTTAATCTTTTCCATCCACTCAGCAAAATCTTGCTCTTCAAGATATTTTATCTTCTCATACTCTATATGAGCTCTTTTGTACTTATCTCTCAACTGATTTATCTCAGTCTCTTTTATAAGCAATTTCTCTTGCAAATTATCTTTTGCTCTTCTTATTATACCCAATCTCTCTCTGACCATATTCATCAAAGATATATCCCCACTTGTGGGGATAACCGTTTCATCTATCTCTTTACATGTAGAGATAAGTTCTTGCTCTATCTCATGCTTTTCAAACCGAGCCTTAGCCAAACGAGTCTCCACCATATCACTCTGTTGTTTTCTAACCTTCGCGATGGGTGTAAACTTGCTGTTCATTTTAACTTCTCCTTTAGCTTGAACACGTTCAAGCTAAATTCCTTTTACTCAAGCACGAAGTAAACTTCTGCATTACAATATTATCGTGTCGTTTCTATCTGGGCTTGTTGAAATCAATCCTACTTTTGTATTTGTTAACTCTTCTATACGTTTAACATAGTCTTTTGCACCTTGTGGAAGTTCGTCGTAATTTGAGATTCCTTCAACTTTGTCCCAACCTTGGATATCTTCATAAATTGGAGTTACTCCATCTAAATCACTTGGCATATAGTCAATTCTCTCGCCATTTACTTCATATGCTACACAGATTTTAATAGTTTCAAAACCATCAAGAACATCTAGTTTCATAAGAGCAAATTGGTCACAACCATTTAGTCTTGAAGAGTGTTTAACACCAACTGCATCAAACCAACCACATCTTCTACCACGTCCTGTTGTTGTTCCTACTTCTTTACCAACATCTGCCATTTTTTTGCCATCATCACCAAAATCTTCTGTTGGAAAAGGTCCATGACCTACTCTTGTTGTATATGCTTTTACAATTCCTGTTACTATACCGATATCTTTAGGATTAAGCCCAAGACCTGTACATGCTCCTGCACTTACAGTAGATGAACTTGTCACATAAGGGTAAGTTCCGTGGTCTATATCAAGTAAAGTTCCTTGAGCACCCTCTAACAGTATCTTTTTGCCACTGTCTATTGCATCCCACACCATGTTCGTTGTATTTGCTATAAAAGGTTCTAGTTTATTCTTATAATCTGTTAATTCCACTAACAACTCTTCACGACTTGGTGTTGACACATTTAAAGCATCATAAAGTGGTTTGTTCAAAGAAAATTCAGACATGATAGAATCACAAAGTTTTTTTACATGTAACAGTTCCCCCGTTCTATGTCCTACTCTGTTTATCTTATCAGCGTAAGCTGGTCCAATTCCTTTTCCAGTCGTTCCTATGGCTTTATCACCTTTTAGTTTTTCACGAGCGATATCTACTAAAGAGTGATATGGAAGATTTAAATGAGCTTTGTCACTTATAAAAAGACGACCTTCAAGACTTTCATCGAACTGCTCCATCTCTTTTATGATAGACTCAGGGCTCATAACAACACCGTTTCCGATAATGTTTATAGCTTTTTTATTTAAAACTCCTGAAGGAACTAAATGAAGTGCATATCTAACACCATCAACCCAAATAGTATGCCCAGCATTGTGTCCACCTTGGCTTCTACAAACCATATCATACTTTTGAGCAAGCATATCAACTATCTTACCTTTTCCCTCATCGCCCCATTGTATTCCTACAATTAAATCTGCTCTATTTGCCATGTTATTTCTCTCTCATTATTGTTTCTATTAGCGAATCTGTATAAAGACCAAAACCTGTTGATTCCATGCCTTCACTTTTGTAACTTCCACCTTTTGCAAGTGTGCTATTTTTCTCTATAAATCTAAAAAATAGCTCATCATAGTATCTCATATTGACATAATACAGTGGCGAAAAGTGTACATTTTTATAATCAAGCTTTTCATAAAGAGCTTTCATCTTTTCCAATTCTACTTTTATATTATCTGGAACTATTTTTATAACCACATCAATATCTTTTGGATTTTGTAGACAAGCTAGTTTTTCCAACCAATCTATGTTTAAGGAGAGTATTTTATGAAGTTCTGCTCTCTCAAATATACTCAAATCAAGATTTAGCTCTCGGGCTATCATTTTTGGTATTTTTATATTACTTATGTGAACTAACGGAAACAAATCAAACTTTTTAAACACCTCTCCACAAAGCTCTATACTTGAACTTAAATCATCATTGCCAATAAACTCTGCACCTATCTGGTTGACTTCAAGACTTGGGTATCTAAAAACTGGCTGTATATAAAACCACTTGTTCTGCTTTGTACTTCTTCCCAATCTTTTTGTCATTAGCCTTACAACATCAAGTGTACTATCTGCTCTAAGTGATACTAAATTATTTTGCTCATCTGAAAAACGAATTATCTCTTTTTCATTTAGACTTTGGTGCTGATGATAAGAGAAAAAGGGAGTTGCTATCTCTTCAAACCCTGTATTTTCTAAAAGCTCACTTGCTGTTGCTTCAATGCCTCTTTTTAATTTTGCACTTTTGCCGAAGTAGAGTCTACTTCCTTTTGGTATTTCGTGTTCATCTATCATTTGCTTATCTCTTTCGTAAATACTTTATTTGCAGTTCCATCGTATGGACGACGTCCTATCTCTTCAAGTGCCATCTCTATTGCGTTTAGTGTCCATGCAGTCTCATAGTCTGCCACTAAACCCATATGATTTATTCTAAAAAGTGTAGTTTTGACATGGTCTTGACCACCTGCCATGTTAACACTGTATTTTGTTTTTAAAATCTTTCTTATTTTTGCTGCTTCTTCGTCAAACACTGCACTCATTGCATCTGCAGGAGTCTTTGGAAATATCTTTAAATCCAACGCTTCAAGAGCTTTTTTGGTGGCGTCAGAACGCTTTTTTGTGTCACTATAAAGCTTATCAAAACCCTCTACATGTAACTTCTCTAACATAGCTTTAAGTCCCATGATAAGAGTTGTTGTAGCTGTATATGCTGTTGTATTTTTCTTTTGCTGTTTCAGTTCTGTCTTTAGGTTCAAGTAATAACCTACTCCACTCTCTTCAATCACTCTTATAGCTTCAGTACTAAGACCAATTAGAGCAAGTCCAGGAGGTAACATCAGTGCTTTTTGACTTCCACTTATAAGTGCATCTATGTTAGTCGTATCAACTTTTTCAACACCGACTGCTGTTATGCCATCAGCGACTATCATTATGTTTGAACGAATTTTTTTGAGCTCTTTTGCAATCTGCTCAACTGGGTGACGAAGTCCACCAGCACTCTCACAAACTTGAATAAAAATTGCATCTATAGTTTCATCATTTTTAATAGCATTTACAACATCTTCAACGCTTGCAGGGGTATCCCAATCATACTTTAGCTCAGTATACTCTTTGTTGTAAGCTTCACAGATTTTTCCAAATCTCTCGCCAAACTTACCTGAGTTGATTGTTAGTGCTTTTGATTTACAAAGATTTAAAACACAAGCTTCCATAGCCCCTGTTCCACTGCTTGCAAGCATAAGAACTTCGCTCATTCCAAAAAGCTCTTTTAAAAGCACCCTTGTTTTTGCAAAAATCTCTTCAAATTCTGGTGTTCTGTGGTGAAGTGTTGGTTGGCTCATTGCCATTCTAATATCTTCAGGTACTGGTGTTGGACCAGGAGTAAGAAGTAACATATATAACCCTATTATAATTTTTACATCTATTTTAGCTAAAAATAACTTAGTATTTTATAGAACCACATAAAATAGAATCATAAAGTAATGTGAAATACTACCTGCTAAAACAAATAGGTGCCAAATTGCATGATTGTATGGTAAAGATTTCCAAATATAAAAACCAACTCCAACGGTGTAAAAAAGCCCGCCTATAAGCATAAGCCAAAGCCCACCACTATCCATACTCATCATAAGTTGGTTTATAATGCTGACTATAAACCACCCCATAACAAGATATAAAACTACAGAGAGTTTTTTAAATTTATGCGGATATATAAACTTTAAAATAACGCCAAATATAGCAGTTGTCCAGATTATGCTAAAAATAGTCAATCCTAGAGAAGGATTTAAAAGAATTAAAACTGGAGTATATGTTCCTGCTATCAAAAGATATATTGCTGCATGGTCAAACTGACGAAATATCTGTTTGATTTTTTCATTGGTTATAGCATGATAAAGTGTGGATGAGGAGTAAGCAAATATCAAAGTGCCACCAAAAATTGCACAGCCTGTGATTAGCAAAGCGGAGCCATTTAAAGTAGCAAAAGCAACTAAAACTGTAAGCCCTACGATGCTAAAAAGAACACCAATACCATGCGTAACTGCATTAACAATCTCTTCAACTGCACTATATCTTCCTACTAATTTTTCCATTTTTAACTCTCTTAATGATTAAACACCATCAATTGTAAGCAGTTTTGTTTTTCCTACCATAAGATCCACACTCATGCCTATTCTTTTGAAAACTGACTCTTGTCTATACTCTAAATTATGTTTCTTGCATATGTCTTTTACTATGGGTTGCATCTTTTGGTAAAAACTATGTGGCTTATCAGGAAAAAGATGGTGCTCTACTTGGTAGTTTAAAAAACCATGTGCAAAGTCTATTAAATCTGAACCAGTGTTGTAGTTTACGCTACCCATAATCTGTCTTAAATAGTACTCGCCTTGCGTTTTATGAGGAGTGCTAAACTGATATATATCTTCTGCTGAATGATTTGGAACTATCACCAAAAATGACCATAAATTTGCAATTATTTCACTTAAAAATAGGATAAAAAAGACTGAAATTACTGCATTCACTCCCAAAGGCAAAAATAGCATTGGTAAAACAACAAACTTTACTAAACCATAAGGTAATATATAATCTTTCCAAAGTATGAGACCATTTTTCTTAAAAGGACTTATTTGATAATCCTCGGTAGGCTCTAACTTCTTTTTAATTCTCTCTTTATTTTCAAGAATTCTAAGTGTATTTGGTGCATAATAAGCAAGTTTCCACATAATGGCGAAAGTATAAACTACACCATACTTCACAAACATTGGGACTTTTGCATCATGAAGCCACTTTAAGTTTCTCTCTACATTATCAGGATCATCTAACTCTCCAAGGTGATAATGGTGCATGATATTATGCTCATATGCCCAAGCACTAGGAGTAATCCAATCGAACCAATCTATATATCTTCTTTTTCCTGCAGCAAAACCTTTTTTAGTGTATCTTTTGGGGATATTCGGTACTTTATCATAAGCACCATGAAGTATAGGATGTGCAACATTTGCCCATCTTCCTACATTGCCAACACCAATAAGTGTAGCTGCTATGATTGCTACACTCCAAAAAACAAATGTATTTAAATCAAATATATTTATCATTACAATTAAAAAAAGACCAAATAAACTTGCCCCTTTTCCCCATCTTTTTAATTTCAGTAAATGCTGAAAATCTTCCTCAGTTGCATCTCCAATTGTCTCTTTGATTTCATCAATATCTTTTTGTAACTGCTCTTTATCGACATCCTCATACTTTGCGTATGTTTCTCTCACAACTTCTCCTTAATTAAAAATTGAAAATAAATAGACTCCTAAAACAAGTCTATACAAAACAAATGGTAACATTGAACTTTTTGATATAAGTTTTAAAAACAGATATATACAAATATATGCACTAATCCCTGATAACGTTATTCCCAAAAGAAGCTCACTCCAGACAACAACAGTTTTAGTCTCTATCAACTCCAAAGTCTTTAGCCCACCAGCTAAAACAATCACAGGGATTGAGAGTAAAAATGAAAATCTTGCAGAGGCAACTCTACTAAAACCTAAAAAAAGTGCTGCTGTTATAGTGATACCAGAACGTGAAGTCCCAGGTATCAATGCGACTGCTTGAGCAATTCCTATTAAAATTGCAGTTTTTATGTTTATACTACTCTCACTTTTTGTTCCAACTTTTCTATCTGAGAAAAATAAAGCCAAACCAAATATTAGAGTACTAACTGCTATGACTTGTGGTGTTCTTAAAGTATCACTTATAAAATCATTAAAGCTTAAGCCTGCAAGCCCTACAGGTATGGTACCTATTAAAACAGCCCATCCAAGCGTACTTTCACCTACATTTTTTCTAAGCTTAATCGAAATTAAAATATCTTTTATGATAGTAATTATCTCTGTTTTAAAGTAATACAAAACAGCTAAAAGACTACCCACATGAAGAGCAACATCAAAAGCTAAACCTTGATCTTCCCATCCTAAAAGATTTGGAACAAGAATAAGATGAGCAGAACTAGATATTGGTAAAAATTCAGTAAAACCTTGAATAAGACTTAACCAAAATATCTGTATAAAATCCAAATTATCTCCTATACACTGCGAGTTATACCACCATCTACACGTAGGTTTTGCCCTGTCGTGTAACTAGCTTCAGCACTTACATATTTTATTATATCTGTTGGTTTTTCTGCTATAAATTTTGCACCATGCTCAACCAACTCTTTTTTCTCTCTAAATCCCCACAAAACTCCAATTGAATCCATATCTGCATTTTTTGCTGTTATTATATCTACTTTTGTATCGCCTATAAATATAGCTTCATTTGGCTCTACTTGCAGCTCTTTTAGTATCTCTACCACACCTGCTTCACTAGGCTTTCTCGGAATTCCATCTCGTATACCATAAACAGCATCAAACTTCCAATCTCGAAAGTATTTCATGACACATTTTTTTGTAAAAGAGTTTGGTTTATTTGATAAAACTGCCATCTTTATGCCTCTTACTTGAAAAAATGTAAGAACCTTACTGATGTCATCATAAATTTTTGTATTTTTATCAAACTGTTTAGCATAGTGCTTTTCAAAAATTCCCAACGCTTCTGCGTGTTTATCTTTTGATAAATCAGGTAAAAGGTCTATGAAAAGTTGAGATGCACCTTGTCCTACTATAAGATTATAGTCCTCTATTGGAAGAGAACTTTTGTTATAGTATTCTAAAACAAAATTACAGCTTATAGCGATATCTTCAAGAGTATCAAGCAGAGTTCCATCTAAATCAAAGATTACTGCTTTTAGCATTTATTTACAACTACCGTTATCTTTATACTCAACATCAACCAATTCACAAGCTTTTTTAGTTATGTTTGATTCCGTAAAACCAAACTTTTTAAACAGTTTATCAGCGGGACTTGAAGCTCCAAAGCGAGTCATACAAATAACATCATCGGCGAATCTATACCACTCTACACCTGCTCCTGCTTCAACTGCAAGTACTTTTGTGATTGGATCAATTATAGAGTCTATATATGCTCTATCTTGCTCCACAAGTAGGTCAAAACATGGCACACTAACTATGTTTGCATTAATTCCAAGTTTCTCTAACGCACATGCTGCTCTAAGACAAGTGTATACTTCGCTACCACTAGCCATAAGCGTTACTGTTGCATTTTCTCTTTTTGTAAGTAAGTATCCACCATTTTCAACATCACCTATCTCTCTTTTGTCTTTTAAAACTGTAAGTTTTTGACGAGAACATACAAATGATGCAGGAGCATTCATGCTAAGTGCTTTTTTCCAAGCTTTTACGTTTTCTCTTGCATCAGCTGGACGATATGTATAGAAGTTTGGAAGAGCTCTATACTGACTTAACTGCTCGATTGGTTGATGAGTTGGTCCATCTTCTCCAACACCAATACTATCGTGAGTCCAAACATAAAAGTTTTTAAGACTCATAAGTGCACTTAATCTTGCAGCTGGTTTTAGATAATCACTAAAGATAAAAAATGTAGCTGAAAAAGGAATAAAAAGACCATAAAGAGCAAACGAGTTAGTAATCGCTGCCATTGAGTGCTCACGAATACCAAAGTGTATATTTCTTCCATGAGGGAAATTACCCATACCTTTCAACTCACTCTTATTTGATGGTCCAAGATCAGCACTTCCACCCATAAAACCTGGAACTGCTTTTGCAATTGCATTTAAAATTTGTCCATTACTGTCACGTGTAGCTACGCCTTTTCCATCTTCATAAGTTGGATACTCAATCTTTTGAAAATCAGGATTTTGAAGATTATTTAAAAGTGTTTTTTGCTCATCGTTAAGCTTGTTTTTTACTACATCGTTCCACTTTGATTGAGCCAAATCACCTTTTTCAACTGCACACTCAAATCTTGCTTTTACATCTTCAGGAATGAAAAACTTTTTATTCTCATCAAATCCAGCTTTTTTCTTAGAATTCGCAATTTCTTCATCACCTAAAGGAGCACCATGAGAGTGATGACTTCCCTCCATCTTACAAGCACCTTTAGCTATAGTAGTATCAGCGATAATTAAAAATGGTTTATTTGCCTCTTTAGAATTTTCTATTGCTTCATTAATTTCATCAAAATTATGTCCATCTATACGAGCTACTTGCCAACCTTGAGCTTCAAATCTTCTCTTAACATCCTCACTCCAAGCTATGTTTGTACTTCCTTCTATTGTTATCTCATTTGAATCATAAATAACTACTAAATTGTCAAGATTTAGATGTCCTGCAAATGCGCAAGCTTCGTAACTAATCCCCTCTTGCAAATCTCCATCTCCACAAAGACAATAAACCTTATGGTTGATTACAGTTGCTTTGTCACTATTTAAAATATTGCCAGCATACTTTGCGGCCATAGCAAAACCTACCGCATTAGTGACTCCTTGTCCAAGAGGTCCTGTTGTTACTTCAACACCAGGAACATCACCATACTCAGGATGCCCAGGAGTTTTACTGCCAAGTTGTCTAAACTCTTTCAAATCTTCTATACTTAAGTCATATCCACTAAGGTGTAAAAACGAATAGACCAAACTAGAAGCATGTCCGCCACTAAAAACTAACCTATCTCTATTTAACCATTTTGTATCTTTTGGATTATGTTTGATATGACGACTTAGAACAGTCACAATGTCAGCCAATCCCATAGGAGCTCCTGGATGTCCACTGTTTGCAGCTTGAACCATATCTGCACATAAAAATCTAATTGTATCGGCCTGTTTTTGCAACATCACTTTATCTTCCACATCTTATCCTTTAAAATAATCACTAATAATTTTTTGTAGCGTTTTAGCTAGATTTTCATCTAACTTTTGCGTATCTTTATTTAACTCTTTTATGAGTCTACTTTTCTCTTGATTTGCTCCATCAACTCCGAGTAGATTTACAAAAGAGTTTTTATGTCCATCGTTACCTGTTGGCTTTCCTGCTTCATCACTAGAAAGCGTTGCATCTATGATGTCATCTTGAACTTGAAACAGAAGTCCGAGTTTCAATCCAAAATCATAGATAACTTTCTGCTTCTCTTCTTTAACTCCACCAATAACTGCTCCCATAAGAAGTGAAGCTGCTATAAGCTTTGCTGTTTTGTTTACATGTAAGAACTTCAACTGCTCTAAAGTAAGTCTCTTGTCTTCAAACTTGCAATCAATCGCTTGACCTATTATCATTCCACTTATACCACCATCTCGTGCTAAGGTAGAAGTTAATTTCACTTTTACTTCGTCACTCAAAGGCGCATTTGCTATCATATAAAATGCATGAGTATTTAGAGCATCTCCAACAAGTATGGCTGTCACTTCATCATAGCTTACATGAAGTGTCGGATGACCACGTCTTAAATCTGCATTATCCATAGAAGGCAAATCATCGTGAATAAGCGAGTAAGTGTGAAACATCTCAACCGCTAATGCGATATGCATTGCATTTTTAACTAAAAGTGGAGTTGAACTTTTTACAACACTAAGAAGAAGAAGTGGACGAAATCGTTTTCCTCCAGCATCTAACATTTCACCTAGTGCTTGATTAAAATCTGAATGAAAACTCTCCACTTTTGGAAGGTTTTGCTTTAAAAACTTTTCAAAATCTTCAATCATTAGAGTCCTATTTTTACAAAAAACTGAAAATCATTTCTGTCGAAAAGTAGTTGAGTTTCTTTTTCTTTCAGCTTTGAAAGATAAACTTTTATATCATTTTGACTCTCTATCATTTTGTGATCTATCTGCATAAGTTTATCACCTATTTTTAGTCCACTTTTATCTGCAAAACTTTTTTTAGTCACTTTTACTATTTTCATATCTTTATCAAAAAAGATACCTTTTTTCTCTAAAAATGAGTCACTAAGATAACCTCCACCCATGCGTGAACGAACAACTAAGCTTCTTTTTAATCTATGTTTTCCTCTTAAAAGCTCTACAATTACTATGCTTTTTGGTTTTGAAAAGAGTACCATTTGGTTGAGTTGTTTTAATGAAGTTATCTTTTTGCCGTTGATTTTCAAAATCTTATCATCTACATTTAAAAGTTGATTTTGATAAAAAGGATCTCTGCTTTTAACTACAAAACTATTTGCGTGTTTCTCAAATCTAACGCCAATATCTCCATAGTATATATCTTTAATCTTTATAAATCTCTTGATATACTCACTTCCTATAAACGAACCAGCCCCAATACCAATGCCATATACTTCACAACATAGACAAGCAATAATACTGTTCTCTTCTAATTTTGCATTTTGAAGATAAAAGCTATCAAGCAAGTCTCCACTCTTTGCAAAGTTTCCTGCATATAAAGAGGTGTCATCCATGCCAGCTATCCACTCACCTAGCTTAAGTGCATGTGTACTTTTAAGTCTTATAGGTTTTAGAGTTTTTTTAGATTGGAATAGATACAAATTTAAAAAAGGGTCAAACTTCACAAAAGAAGCTTTTGGTTTAGTTTGTGAATAAGCAACCGCCAAGTGTTTTGCAACAGCAACTGCTCTAGTGTCTCCAAAGTAAACAAAAGATTGTTTATTTTTAGCGTAACACTGTCTAAAGTCAGGGTATGTAAAACCTGCAGAGTTTGCAACTTGAAAAATCAGAAAAAGGGAAATAACTACTCTTAACATGAGTCTCATCCTTGTTTGCCGAAGCCTCCCATGCCTTGAAGCATCTGTGAAGCCGCGAGTTTTTTACTATCTTCTACCATCTTTATCGCATCATTTGTAGCACTCATTAAAAGAATCTGCAAAGACTCTTTGTCGTCTAAAAGAGAGTCATCTATAGTTATATCGTTTACTTCGCCCTCTCCATCAATACTAATACTAACAAGTCCTCCACCACTTTTTGCAGTGTAAATCTTGCCTTTTGCATCTTCTTGCATTTTTTGAGCATTTTTTTGTGCCTCTTGTAACATCTCACCCATTTTTGAAAAATCCATATTATCGAACATTAAATAAAGTCCCTTATCTCATCTATATTGTTATTTTCATCTACTAAAACAACATGTGGCTTGAACTCTGCTCTTTCTTGCTCATTCATACTTGCATAGGCTATAATGATGATTCTATCACCAATCTCTGCTTTTCTTGCAGCTGCTCCATTTAGACAAACATCTTTTTTGCCTCGCTCACCCTCAATCACGTAAGTGCTAAATCTTTCACCATTGTTTATGTTTACAATTTCAACTTTTTGACCTACGATTAGCTTTGAAGCGTCCATGAGGTCTCTATCTACTGTAATAGAACCTATATAATTTAGATTTGCATCTGTTACTGTTGCTCTGTGAATTTTTCCATATAACATTTCAAATGTCATTTTTCTCTATCCTATTTCTATAATTGTGCCATATCCATAGCTTTTGCAGGGCTAATCGCCTCATCCCAATACTCATCAGGAATTATATATTCCTTTACTGGATTACCTTTGATGATATGTTCATCTATTATTTTATCTATTTTTTCCTTAGTAAGTCCAATGTACATGTGATGACCTGGCTCAACTAACATAACTGGACCCATTTGACATCGATTTAGACATGCAGTTCTGATTGGATGAACTGTTGTAGTTACACCCATTGCCATCAATTTATTTGACATATATTGATAGAGTTCACGAGTTTGAGCGTTAACACAACTTGGTTTTGGCATACCCGGAGGTGAGCTCTGCTCACACTTAAATATATAAAATGCTGGTTGTGGAATTCCCATAATAATCCTTAATACTAATTTTGTCTGAATTGTATCAAAAAGAGATAGCAAATAGCTGAAAAAAACAATTTAAATTAGCTCTCTAACTACGTCCCTATCATCAAAAGGAATTTTTTTACCTTTTACTTCTTGATAAGTCTCATCACCTTTGCCAAGTATAACTACCATCTCATTCTCACTTCTTACTTTTAGAGCATATTTTATAGCTTCTCTTCTGTCTACCTCTACATGTAAGAAGTTTTTATCTTTAATACCTGCTACTATATCTTCTATTATAGAATCTGGATCTTCACTTCTTGGATTGTCACTTGTTACAACCACTTTTTTTGCATATCTGCTAGCAATATTACCCATTTTGGGTCTTTTGTTTTTATCTCTATCACCACCTGCTCCAAAAACAACTACGATATTCTTATCTTTTAAAGCGTCAAGCACTTTATCCATGCCATCTGGAGTATGTGCAAAATCTACAATCACAAGAGGATCACTACTTACAACTTCCATGCGACCCTCAACACCACCAAAATTCTCTACTGCTTTACAAATCTTCTCCATTGGAGCAACTTCAAGCATATCAGCCGCACTAATTGCTGCTAACATATTGTAAAGATTAAAAAAACCGTGAAGCGGAGAGTAAAAATCATACATCTTATCAAACTTTTGTATAACTGCACTCACTCCGTCTTTAAGTGAATATGCTGCTACTTTATATGTTGAAGGATTCTCTGCTCCATAAGTCATACAGTTTCTTCTATTGAAACGAATTTTACCATCATCTTTGTTAATTAGCTTAGGAGTCTCATCATCAAAAAACTTACTTTTAGCTGCTATATATGCATCTATAGTTCCATGATAATCGAGATGGTCTTGAGTTACATTTGTAAATATCTTCAATGCAAACTCTAAGCCCTCTATGCGTTTTTGCTCTATCGCATGTGAGCTTACTTCCATAATAAAGTATTCACAATTTTTGCCAATAGCTTCTTTTATATTTGCCATAGTTTGAAGAATAGGAGGAGTTGTTAAACTCTTATCTTCACTTCTTTTTTCGTTTATAAAACAGCCACGTGTTCCTTGAAAAGCAACTTTTTTGCCTAGATCTAAAAGTATTGAGTATAGAGCTGCGGCTGTTGTGGTTTTTCCATTTGTTCCAGTGATACCTACGACTTTGATTTTACCTTTTATGCCTAAAATCTCCAAGCAATCACTAGGAGTTAATACTCTACATGTAGAGACTTCTTTTGAATATTGTTTATTTTGATTTGTCAATACGAAAGCTGTTGTTCCATTACACATTGTTGAGTTATCAGTGATAGCATTAAAATCACTTCTATTCTTAAGTTTTATTATCAATTTTCTACTTTTTTTACTAGTTGTTGTAGTTTTTCATCATGGGGGTAAAGTTGAACTGCGTTTTCAAAATAATTCATAGATACTTCTTTAAAACCATTATCAATAAGTTTCTCTAAAAAATCTATAAAATCATCTTTTTTATGAATAATCACTTTTGTTGAGAACATGATGTCTTCAAATGCCTCTTTAAAACTATCTTTATTCTCTATGAAAACTTTAAAATCATCATATGCTATGCCATTTTCTTCGTTTATTCTAGCTTCAATTTCTTCTTCAAAGAACATTGCTTCCAAGCTCTCTAGAGTTAAATCAATAGAATCAACTATTTCCTCTATCATCTCTTCGCTATTTTTGACACCACTATCTTTGCTTATGAGATAATACTCGTAAAGTGCTATAGCTTCATCCTCTTTTTGCATAGCAAGTTCGGCAAGTATGGCACTAACTCTTGCCTCTTTTGAACTTGGCTTATCGCGTAAAGCTAAGGCAAAATGTAAAAGAGCATCTTTAAACTTTTTTTTATAGAAACTCGAAATTCCTCTTTTTAGATATTTGTCCAATTAATCAAACTTCTCGATTGTATCTTCCATGCCAGGCGCTATATTGATAACTTCAATCTCTGGATGAATATCAATTCTTAACTGTCTTTCTATGCCATATTTCAAAGTTTGTCCACTTGAAGCACAACCTATACATGCTCCTTGAAGCTGTACAAAAACTCTTCCACTTTTTATAGCAAGCAGTGTCATACCGCCACCATCAAGTGCTAACATCGGTTTTACTTTTTCTAAAGATTTTTCTACTGCTGGAAGTAACTCTTCATCACTAAAAGGTATCATCACATCTCCATATGTTAATTAATTGTGTACGATTATACTATAAATGAATGAAAAGAAAGTTAAACAAAAACAAGTAAAGCCTAAAGACCTTTACATGTAGATATTTTGATTACAAAGTCTAATAAATATGATTGCTACTTTATAATCTCTGTGTAAAATTTATACCCGTTTTTTCCATATTTTTTTGCATAATACATAGCATCATCAGCATTACATAAAAGTACTTCTGCTTTCTCCCCATCAGCAGGACAGATAGATATGCCTATGCTTGCACTTATATTAAGTATATATTTCCCAATATATACAGGTTCTTGAAGCACTTTAAGTACTTTTTTAGCAATATTGCTTGCAGCTGATTTATTATTGATGTTTTCCAACAACAAGATAAATTCATCTCCACCAAATCTTGATACAGTATCACCTTTTCTTACAGTGCCTCTCAATCTTTTGGACACTTCTATAAGTAATTCATCTCCAATATGATGACCTTTAGTATCGTTTATTTTTTTAAAATCATCAAGATCTATAAATAAAATAGCATATTCTCTATCTTTAAAATTTCTCTGTTTTAATACCTGTTCTAACCTATCCATAAGTACAGCTCTATTAGAAAGTCCTGTAAGATTATCTGTATTTACAAAACTTAAAAGTTGTCTTTCGTAATTTTTTCTCAATGAAATATCACGAGCGATGCCTAAAATTCCAGTTATTTTATTTTCTCTATCTCTAATAGGTGTTTTTATGGTTTCAAAATCACCTTTATAACTTTCATCAGCAAAGACTAAATACTCCTCATTTATAGTAGCTACTCCTCTATCTAAGGCAATTTTGTCATTACGAATAAAAAACTCTGCTAACTCTTTATCAACAAAATCCGAATCTGTTTTTCCTACTATTTCATCTTCTTTTGCACCAAAAAAATTCTCAAATTTTGTATTACAAGTTAGGTAAGTTCCATCTATATTTTTTGCCCAAATCAAATCAGGAATTGTATCAAAAATAGTCTTTAAAAAATTTCTTTGTGCTAACAGTTCATTTTCCAATTGTTTTGTACAGCTCAAGTCTATATCAATACAATACATCACTGTTTTATCAAGTGAAACTTGTATCATTTTATGTTGAGAGTATACATATACATCATTATAGTCTTTATCTTTTAGTGTTATATTGCCAGCTGGAATTTCCACTCCATCAATCATCCACTTCTCAACAGCATCATAAACATGCCCCTTCATACTCTCTGGTATGATTAAATCTTCTAATTTTTTACCTATTACCTCTTTTTCACTATAGCCATATACCTTTTCACTTGCCCTATTCCAATAAACAACTTCATGGTTTTCATCATACCCTTGAATTGATATAGCATCTGAATCTTTCATTACTTTATGAAAGGTGTTTTGTTGTTCTATTAAAATAGCATTTAAATTTTTTTCATCTGTTATATTAGTAAAATACGTAAGAATATTCCCATTAGGAAGCTTTATAACTTCATTTTTTCTATATACACTAATACGATTTTCTTTGTAAATTTTTGTCTCAAAAGTTTCAGTTTTACCAGTGTGTTCAACCCTTAAAAGAGCGTCAAACAAACCATTATCTTTTACATTTGGAAATATATTTGTTAATTTACAGCCTAGTATCTCTTTTTTAAAAATAGATTCAACTTCTTCTGATTTTTTGTTGAAATCAATAACAATAAAATCATCGGCTTCTTTTTTATAAATAGCAACACAAGTGGGGATAAAATCTATATCAATTTCCAGTGACAATAAGAACTCCTTAGATACTAAATGTTACCTCAATTAAGAATAATTGTCAATAATAAAAGTCACTAAAATCATGAAAATTGAAGCTATTTTAACTAATTTAGTAATTTGCCCACAACATTCTAAGCCATAGACCACAAGTACTTGTATAACCAACTTCACTAACAACCATTTCTTGATTGTTATCATATATAATCGTAGTTGGAAATACTGAAATGTTAAAATACTTTGCAATTTGTCCATCTCTATCATGAACTGTTTTAAACGTCAAGCCATTTGCATTTAGATAATCTTGAACATTTTTAGAATCTACCGCTATACTCAATACTTGAAAGTTTTGAGAAATTCTTTCAATATTGGAAGCTTCTACTTTACATGTAGGACACCAAGTCGCCCAAAAGTGAATCAAAATTGGCTTAGATTTATCAACTTTAAAGATACTGTTGTCCAATAGTTCTACTGAAGTGATACCTAAAATAGATTTATTTAAATCTTTACTTTTATATAGGCTAATAATATTGGTAAGTATAAACAGAGTAAAAGCAAAAAATATAATCTCTTTGAGATATTTTTTAATTTTGTTTTTCATGAGTAAATTTAAGAGAGGTTGGAGACCCTAAGGTCTCCAATAAAAGAAGAATTATACCAACTCTATGAAAGCCATAGGAGCAGCATCGCCTCTTCTTGTACGAGTTTTGATGATTCTTGTGTAACCACCATTTCTATCTACATATTTAGGCGCAATTTCTTCAACTAATTTTTTTGTAGTATCTTTATCTTGAAGTGCTGCAAAAACTACTCTATGAGCGTTAAAGTCACCCTTACCTGCTTTCGTGATCAATTTTTCTATATATCCTCTAAGCTCTTTTGCTTTAGGTATTGTAGTCTCAATTTTTTCACTTTTTATAATAGCTATAGCCATATTCTTCAAAAGCGCAGCTCTGTGCGTTGAAGTACGACCAAGCTTTCTGTATCCATGCTTATGTCTCATTATTAATCCTCATTCGATTTCAAATCTGCGATTTTTTTCTTAAGTACCTCAACAGTATCATCAGAAAAATCTGATCCAACTGGGAACCCAATCTCTTCCATCACAGCGTTTATCTCTTCAAGAGATTTTTTACCAAGATTTTTAAGGTTTTTAAGCTCTAATTCACTCATTAGTGCTAGTTCACCTACAAATCTTACTTCAGCTCTATCTAAACAATTGAAACTTCTAGCACTCAAATTTAACTCTTCAATACTTTGCAACAACTTGTTAAGTTCTACACTATCATTAGAGCTCTCCTCTTTAGGAGTAATATCAATATCTAACACGCCGTTAAATACTGACATTTGAGTATACATAGCTTCTAAAGAATCTTTAAAAGCTTCAATTGGAGAAATTAATCCATCTGTCTCTATAGTAAATACTACTTTTTCAAAGTTAGGATTATCTTCTACTAGAACATTTTCTATATCATAGACAGCTTTTTTTACTGGCGTAAAGAAAGCATCTAATGCAATATAATCACTATCAACTAAATCTCTAATAGTCTCACTAGGAACATACCCTATACCCTTCTCTATTATTAAAGAAAAGTTAAGCTCTGCATCTTCGTTAATAGTTGCTAAATATCCTTCAGGAGTAACAACTTCTATCTCATCGTTAGAAAGGTCACTACCATAAATCTCTTTAGCTCCACCAAAAGTATAATTAACTTCTACACGTTTCTCGTCACCTTTGATTTTGAAACGTATATTTTTAAGATTTATTATAAACAGTGCAACGTCTTCAAGCATGCCACGCATACTATCAAATTCATGTGTTACACCATCTATCTTAACAGCAGTTGGAGCAAATCCAACTGTACTGCTAAGTAATAATCTTCTTAATGGGTGAGCTAGAGTTACAGCAAAACCAGCTTCGAATGGATATGCTATTATCTGAGCTTTGTTTTCTGAAATATTCTCTACTTCGATCTCTGTTGGCATATGTGCCGCTGTACTGATTTTTTTCACTAAAACTGCCTCACTTATTATTTAGAGTATAGCTCGACGATCAATCTCTCTTCAACCGGAATAACTACTTCTTCACGCTCAGGAAAACGAGTAAATACACCCATTGCCTTAGCTGCCTCAACATCAACCCATGGAACAATACCAGTTTGAGCTGTAAGTTCTAATGAACGAACTACCTGAGGATTGCTTTTAGTTTTTTCACAAATCTCAATTTTATCACCTTGACGAACTTGGTAAGAAGGAATATCTAATTTCTTTCCATTTACAAGCACGTGTCCGTGAGTTACAAATTGTCTTGCACTTCTTCTAGTTGTTGCAAAACCCATTCTATAAACAACGTTATCTAAACGTCTTTCGATTAAAGTAATAAGGTTTTCACCAGTATTACCATCTCTTCTTGCTGCTTCTTTAAACAATCTTCTAAATTGTTTTTCAGAAACTCCATACATAAATTTAGCTTTTTGCTTCTCTCTTAGTTGAAGTCCATACTCACTAATTTTTGTTCTTCTTTGACCGTGTTGTCCTGGTGCGTATGGACGTTTATCCAATGCGCTCTTACCAGCAAGACGACGCTCACCTTTTAGAGCCAAACTAACACCTAGTCTTCTCTCTAGCTTCTCGACAGGTCCTCTGTATCTAGCCATTTTTTCTCCTAATTATTCTAAACCAAAAATTATTTTCGTTTTTTATATAATTATTAACTAAATGTTAAAATTAAACTCTTCTACGCTTTGGAGGTCTACAGCCATTGTGTGGTAGTGGGCTGATATCTTTCAAGAAAGTTACCTTGATTCCCTCTGTTGCACCAACACTTTTAACTGCTGTTTCTCTTCCGCTACCAGGTCCTTGAACCTTGATACCTACCTCTTTTACACCGTGCTCTTTAGCTTTAGCTAATGCATCTTCAACTGCTTGTTGCGCTGCATAAGGAGTTGATTTTTTGCTACCTTTAAAAGCTAGACTACCTGCACTACTCCATGCGATTACATTTCCCATTTCGTCAGTTACAGTTACCACAGTATTATTAAATGTTGCAGAGATATAAACTATACCTTTAGCGATATTCTTCTTTGCAACTTTTTTACGTGCTACTCTTCTTTTTGCCATTTAATAGTTCCTCAAAGTCAATTAAGCTTTTGCGCCGACGGTCTTTTTCTTACCTTTTCTCGTACGCGCATTAGTTTTTGTTTTTTGACCACGAACAGGAAGACCACGTCTGTGTCTTAGCCCTCTGTAGCTACCCATGTCCATTAGAGCTTTGATATCTAATGTAACTTTCTTTCTTAAATCACCTTCAACTTGAAAGTTCTCTTGAATTTCTTTACGAATAGATGCAATATCTGCTTCGCTCAATTCATGAACTCTTTTATCAAAAGATATTCCAACAGCATTTAAGATTAATCTTGAGCTTGTCAAACCAATACCAAAAATATAAGTTAAGCCGTACTCTACTCTCTTCTTCTTAGGAAGGTCTACACCTGCAATTCTTGCCATGTTTATCCTTGTCTCTGTTTGTGTTTTGGATTTTCACAAATGATTCTAACGATACCTTTACGTTTAACCACTTTGCACTTATCACACATCTTCTTTACAGAAGGTCGTACTTTCATTTTATGTCTCCTTTACAAGCGGCAAAGCCACTTGAAAATTCCTCTCACTGAAGCTTTCGCTTTGCGAAGAATAAACTATTTTCATAGTTCCTCTTACAAAGAAATTTGCTTTGCGAAGAATAAACTATTTTCATAGTTCCTCTTACAAAGAAATTTGCTTTGCGAAGAATTACCGGTTGGTAGTTCTACATGTAAAGCTTTGCTTTATGAGAAAAATAAATACGAGGTTAAAAGATATGCCACGCATATCTAAACAGTCCACTGCTAAAATTCGTAAACTGTCACAGGTTTAGCGATCTTGGCTAAACCAATACTTGGAAAAATAGTGGTTTTTTTCTAAATATTCTTCACACAGTTTTACAAAAGGGGCATATTATACCAAAATAAACTAATAGTTTACTTATATCTATAAGTTATGCGTCCCTTGTCTAGTGAGTAAGGAGTCAATTCCAACTTCACTGTGTCACCTGGCATTATCTTTATGTAATGCATTCTCATCTTACCAGCTATGTGACATAGAACCACATGTCCGTTTTGTACCTCAACTTTAAATGTTGCATTTGGTAATGCTTCTAATACTTTACCGTCTACTTCTATTACATCATCTTTTGCCATATTTAAAAATCCTTCTTATACAACCGATAAAATTTCGGCCCTATTATTTATAATTGCTACAGTATGTTCATAGTGGCTTGTAAACAAACCATCTTCTGAAACTACCGACCACTTATCTTCTAATATCTTTGCAACTCCACTCTTTTGACATATCATAGGTTCTAAACAAAAAACCATTCCGTTTTTTATTTTTGGTCCTTGTCTTGGATTTGTTCCCTCTAAATAGTTAGGAATCTCTGGCTCTTCATGAGGTTTTCTTCCAATCCCATGACCACAGAAACTTTTCAAAGGAATATAGCCTTTTAAGTAAATAAACTCTTCAATGAGTAAGCTCAACTCCTTAAATCTCATTCCTACTTTGATATTTTCAATCGCATAAAGAAGAGTATCGTAAGAGCAATCTATAATTTGTTGATTTTCTTTAGTAATGTCACCTATACCTATAGTAACAGCTGCATCACCAAACCATCCATTTTTCTCTACACCAATGTCAAAACCAACAATGTCACCATCTTTTAGTTTATAACTATCTGGTATTCCATGAATTATCACTTCATTTACAGAGGTACAAACACCTGAAGGAAAACCATATAAGCCTTTAAAGGCTGGTCTTCCACCATTTGCTTGAATGAACTCCTCACCCATAGCATTTAACTCTAAAAGTGTCATGCCTGGACGAGCTTCATTGGATAGTAGCTGAAGAGTTTCAGCTACCATTTTATTTGAGATTTTGAGTTTCTCAATATCTTGTGGTTTTCTAATAGCAATCGCCATTAAAGACCTACTGCACTCAATGTTTCATATTTATTCATATACATCTGAGCTTCAATTTTTCTCATAGTATCAAGTGCAACTTGAACAACGATAAGAACTGCTGTTCCTCCAAAGAAAAATGGAACACCCATAGTCTTTACTAAAACCCATGGAAGAGTTGAGATAAGACCTAAGTATATAGAGCCCCAAAATGTTAGTCTACTTGCAACTTCATTTAGATACAAGGCAGTACTTTCACCAGGACGAACACCAGGGATAAAACCACCCTGTTTTTTTAAATTATCTGAAATATCTTTTGCACTAAATACAATAGATGCATAAAAGTAGGCAAAGAATATAACAAAGATAAAAGTCAACACATTAAATGCATAACTATTTGGATTCAAGTAGTCATTAATTCTTTGAATTATAGGATTTGTACTAGCTTGCATGATTGTTGATGGAAACATCAAAATCGCACTTGCAAAAATCGGTGGTATAACACCACTGAGGTTTACTTTGATAGGTACGTAATTCATAATTCTCTTATGTTGATTTTGCATCATTACTTTTCTACTATACGAGATAGGTACACGCCGCTCTCCCATCTCTACATAAATAATGGAACCAACGGTAGCCAAAATTACTAACAAAATACCAATAACAACTAGGAAGTTCATCTCGCCTGTATTTACAAGGTTGATTGTTCCACCAATTGCAGTTGGTATTCCTGAAACGATACCTGCAAAAATAATCAAAGATATACCATTACCAATACCACGTTGAGTAATCTGTTCACCAATCCACATAAGTAACATTGTTCCTGTAAGCATTGAAGCTGCAGCAACTGCTGAGAAAGTAGTCATATCAATCATAATCGCACTTTCACCACCACGCCCAGTCATACTTCCAAGTCCTACTGATACACCAATTGCTTGGATTATAGTAATACCTATGGTCGCATAACGAATAATTTGCATATATTTAACCATTCCATCACGCTCTTTTTTCATTTTACCAAGAGCAGGGAATGTAGCAGCTAGAAGTTCCATAACGATTGAAGCAGTAATGTATGGCATAATTCCTAATGAAATTATGCTCATCCTTTGTGCAGCGTTTCCACTGAACATATTGAACATGCCTAATGCATTTGAGCTATTTGAATCAAAGAATTCTTTAATTACATCAAGATTTACGCCAGGTACTGGCACGTATGCCAGTATTCTGTACGCAAAGATAAATCCTAGAGTAATTAAAATCTTTTTAGTAAGATCATTACTCATTTTATTTACCAGTAAAAGTTATATTATCGTCTTTAATCTTGCTTGCAAGAGCTGAAGCACCCGCACCGATAAGTTTTACTTTACTAACTGTTCCAGCCATTTTGTGAACACTTCTAATTGAATCTAAAGTTAGTTCTTCAAGTGCAGCTACCGCTTTTACTCTATCTACATTAATGCTATATGGCTTACTTACTCTTGAGAAAAAACCTATTTTTGGTAATCTTTTACTTAAAGGTTGTTGTCCACCCTCAAAGTTTCTCTTGATTTTGTATCCTGAACGAGATTTTTGACCATTACAGCCTCTGCTCGCAGTTTTACCCATACCACTTCCTTGACCACGGCCAACTCTCTTTCTTGAGTGAGTTGAGCCAGTAGCAGGAGTTAGATTATCTAATGCCATTTTAATTCCTTAAGCTTTTATCATGCTAAGAGCTTTCATTGTTGCTCTTACCACGTTTGCTGGATTGTTTGAACCTAATGACTTAGTCAAGATATCTTTGATACCTGCAAGCTCAAGAACTGGACGAGTTGCACCACCGGCAATAACTCCTGTACCTTCACTAGCTGGTCTAAGTAAAATTCTACTTGCGTTATATTTTACTTCAATATCGTGAGCGATAGTTGAGCCTTTAGTATTTACTTTAACAATACTCTTAAATGCGTCATCTACTGCTTTTTTAATAGCATCAGGAACTTCTTTTGCTTTACCAAAACCAAATCCAACTAATCCGTTTTTATTCCCAACAACTACTAGTGCTGTAAATCTAAAACGTCTACCACCTTTAACAACTTTAGTTACACGGCCGATGTTAACGATGACTTCTTCAAATTCTTCTCTATTATACTTTTCCATTGAATCGTCTTTCCTTCTATTACAGCGTAATGCCGTTTTCTCTTAAGCCATCTGCGAAAGCAGCAACAACGCCATGATAAAGATACCCATTTCTGTCAAATACTACAGTTGTTATCTTTTTACCTTTTAAAGTCTCAGCAAAAACTTTTGCAAGTTCACCAGCTCCAGCTTTGTTAGCTTTAAAACATAATTTTGCTCCATCAGCAGCTGCTAAAGTAACACAATTTACATCATCTATTGCCTGAACATAAACATATTTGTTTGATTTAAAGATAGATACTCTTGGACGCTCAACTGTTCCAAAGATATCAGCTCTTACTCTTTTTTTACGTTTAACTCTTAATGCAAGTTTTCTTTTTAAAATATTTGGTCTCATTTACTACCCCTATTTCTTAGCAGTTTTGCCGGCTTTACGACGGATATGCTCTTCAACATACTTAACACCCTTACCTTTGTAAGGCTCTGGTGGTCTAAAACTTCTAACTTCAGCAGCAACTTGTCCAACAACTTGTTTATCGTCACCTTTGATAGTAACTAAATTTTTCTCTACTGTAATTTGAAGACCTTTTGGAAATTCATAATTAATTGGGTGAGAAAAACCAAGTTGAAGCTCAAGAGTATTCCCTTTAACTGCAGCTCTATAACCAACACCATTGATTTCCAATTGTTTTTGGTAACCCTTTGTTAGTCCAACTATAATGTTAGCGCTTAGTGCACGATAAGTTCCCCAGTATGCACGATCTTGTCTATCATCACTCTTCGCAGAGAATACAATTTGACCGTTTTCTACTTTGACTTCAACATTTCCCTTAGTGTCCAACTCTTTTTGAGCACTACCTTTTTTAAATACAATTACATTTCCATCTACTGAAACACTTACTTCAGCAGGAATAGTAACAGGATTTTTTCCAATACGTGACATCTATTTCCTTTACTTGTCTACGATAAGACTTTACTTCATATGGTTATCGAATACCATAAAAGAAACTGTATTACCAGATACTTGCAAGTACTTCGCCGCCAACTTTCTCTTTATGAGCGTCATCGTTACTTAGTACACCTTTTGAAGTTGAAACTACGATAGTACCGTAACCATTTTTAAACTTCTTAATCTCATCAGAACCCTTATAGACACGGCGTCCTGGCTTTGAGATTTTTTTAACTTCTGTAATTACACTGTTTTCGTTCTTATCATACTTTAGTACAACTTTGATGAATTTCTTCTTTCCATCTTCGATAACATTAAAACTCTCAATATAGTTTTTATTTTGGAATACTACCAAAACAGCTTCTACTAATTTTGAGTGCATTAACTGAGTAACGTCTAGTTTTCTTAATGATGCATTTCTAATTCTAGTTAGTGCATCTGCTAAGAGATCATTTATCATTATTTTTCCTTACCAGCTTGCTTTTTTTAGGCCTGGGATTAGACCTTCATTTGCCATTTTTCTTAGACAAATTCTACATACACCAAAATCTCTGTAAACTGAGTGAGGACGTCCACAAATTTGACATCTGCTATATCCTCTAACTTTAAACTTAGGCGTTCTTGCAGCCTTTGCAATCATAGATTTTTTTGCCATGTTACTTGCCCTTCGCGAACGGAATACCAGCTAATTCAAGAAGCTTAAAAGCTTGCTTATCATTTGCTGCAGTTGTTACAATTGTAATGTTCATTCCGTGAGTTTTTAATATACTATCAAAATCTACTTCTGGGAACATCAATTGCTCAGTTAAACCAAAGTTATAGTTTGCTCTTCCGTCAAATCCATTTCTTGGTAATCCACGGAAATCCTTAACTCTTGGAAGTGCTACACTTATTAGCTTGTCCAAAAATGCAAACATTTGCTCGTTACGTAAAGTAACTTTAACGCCTACAGGATATCCTTCTCTTACTTTAAAACCAGCAACTGATTTCTTAGCATTCTTAACTAATGCTTTTTGTCCAGCTATTAAAGAGATAGTATCTACAATGTTTTGTAAAATTTTACTATCACTTCCGTCACTACCAGCACCAACGCTGATAACGATTTTTTCTAATGCAGGAATTAGCATTGGGTTCTTGATATCAAACTCTTTTACAAGTGCATCTTTTATTTCAGATGCGTATCTAGCTTTTAATCTGTTCATTATTCACCCTCTACTTTTTCAACATTAGAGATATCGATAGGCATCTCTTTGTTTATAAAGCCACCCTTTGGATTAGCATCATCAGGCTTAACAGCTTTTTTAGCTATTTTACAACCCTCAACGATAACCTTAGAGTTCTTTGTAAGTACTCTAAGAACCTTAGCAACTTTACCCTTATCATCTCCAGCAATAATTTTTACACTATCACCTTTTTTAATCTTAAATTTAGTAGCCATTACAGAACCTCCGGAGCTAGTGATACAATCTTCATAAAACCAGAGTATCTAACTTCTCTTCCAACAGGTCCAAAAATTCTTGTTCCTATTGGCTCTTTTTTATCATTAAGAATAACAGCTGCATTCTCATCAAATCTGATAAGTGAACCATTTTCTCTTTGTATCTCTTTTCTTGTTCTAACTACTACCGCTTTAACAACCTGTCCTTTTTTAACTTTACTTGTAGGTAAAGCTTTTTTAACAGAAGCAACGATAACGTCACCTACACTTGCATAACGTCTCTTAGAACCACCAAGTACTTTGATACACATAATCTCTTTAGCACCAGTATTATCTGCAACTGCTAATCTAGTAAAACCTTGTATCATTACTCAACTCCTACTCTAACTATCTGTGAGAGTCTAAAAGTTTTTCTTTTAGATAGCGGTCTACACTCGATAGCTTTTACAATATCGCCAGCTTTTACTTCATTCTTCTCATCATGAACTATAAACTTTTTAAAACGCTTTACGTATTTACGATATTTAGGGTGCATTACGCGTCTCTCTACTAAAACTGTGATTGATTTATCACCAGTCTTTTGTACGACTACGCCTTGTATTTCTCTTTTTAAAGCCATTACTTTCCCCTAATCACTTATTTTGAGCCGAGATAGCCGTACTAATACGAGCTATATCTTTTCTAACTTCATTAATCTCATTCGAATTAGTTAGTTGCATTGTCTTTAACTTTTGCTTTACTGTAAACAAAAGAACCTTTTTCTCTTTTAATAATTCTGCTAACTCAACAGCAGATTTTTCATTTAAATCAGTATACTTCATTTTCGCTCTCTCTATTAACTATCTTAGTTTTGAAAGGCAGCTTATGCATAGCAAGTGTAAGTGCTTCACGCGCTAACTCTTCACTAACTCCAGCCATCTCAAAAATGATTCTTCCTGGCTTAATATTCATAACCCATCTATCAACTGGTCCTTTACCCTTACCCATTCTTGTCTCTAATGGCTTAGCAGTTAAAGGCTTATCAGGGAATACTCTAATCCATGTTTTTGCTTGACGCTTAACATGTCTTGTATAAGAGATTCTCGCTGCTTCGATTTGACGTGAATCAATACGACCAGCTTCAGTAGCTTTAAGTGCTATATCACCAAAAGAAATACTATTTCCTCTAAATGATTTACCACGGTTTCTACCCTTCATCTGCTTCTTGTATTTTGTTCTCTTAGGCATTAACATTAGTTTTTACCTCTTCTTGGTTTTCTAGGTCTCGTCTGCTCTTTAGGCTCAGCTTGAACACCTGTAGTCAAAACTTCACCTTTAAAGATCCATACTTTGATACCAATGATTCCGTATGTAGTATGAGCTTCTGCGAAACCGTAATCTATCTTAGCTCTAAGTGTATGTAAAGGAACTCTACCTTCAAGATACCACTCAGTTCTAGCCATCTCAGCACCACCAAGTCTACCTGAAACAGATACCTTGATACCTTTTGCTCCAGATTTTTGTGCACCTTGAATAACTTTTTTCATAGCTCTTCTAAATGCAACTCTTCTCTCTAACTGCATTGCAACATTTTCAGCTGCAAGTTGAGCAGAAGCTTGTGGCTTTCTCTCTTCTTTGATATTAATGTTAACGTCTTTACCAACAAGCTTATTTAACTTAGCTCTTAGCTTCTCGATATCTGCACCCTTTTTACCAATAATGATACCAGGACGTGCAGCAACAACTGTAACTCTTAATTTCTTAGCAGTTCTTTCTATAAGAATTTGACTAACACCAGCATAATAAAGTTCTTTTTTCAAAAACTTTCTGATTTTGTAATCTTCGCCGATATTTGCTGCTAAATTCTCTCCAGGAAACCATCTTGAATCCCAGTTTCTATTGATTCCAAGTCTTAAACCAATTGGATTTACTTTTTGACCCATCTTAGTCTTCCTTCTTCGTAGCTTTTGATACTTCTACAAATACATGTGAAGTTGGTTTTCTGATGCCACTAGCACTTCCTCTTGCTCTTGGTCTAAATCTCTTAAGAACTGGACCTTGGTCTATACGACAAGATGAAATTACTACTTCTTCTGGCTCATAACCACCATTTGCTACTGCACTTGCAATAACTTTAGAAATAATTTTAGCAGCTTTATTAGGCATAAACTCAAGACTTGCAAGAGCAAATTCTGCGTTCATTCCTTGAACTTCACGAGCTACTAATCTAGCTTTAATTGGAGATAGTCTGATAAATTTTAATATTGCTTTACTCATAACTACTTACCAACTTTTTTCTGAACAGAGCCCTTATGACCCTTAAATGTACGTGTTGGAGCAAATTCACCAAGTTTATAGCCGATATGGTTTTCAGTTATATATACAGGTATAAAGTTTCTTCCATTGTGAACATTAATAGTTACACCAATCATATCAGGAGTAATAGTACTTCTTCTAGACCAAGTCTTGATAGGCTTGTTTGACTTTTCTTCTTTTGCTTTTAGCACTTTTTTGATCAAGTGATCATCAACAAAAGGACCTTTTTTTAGACTTCTTGCCATCTCTATCTACCTCCCTTTCTTCTTGAAATAATTAGTTTATCGCTCGCTTTTTTACGACGAGTTTTAGCACCTTTAGTTGGTTTACCCCAAGGAGTAACTGGGTGACGACCTGAGTTCGTTTTACCTTCACCACCACCATGTGGGTGATCGATTGGGTTCATCGCAGATCCACGAGTTTGTGGTCTCTTACCAAGGTGACGACTACGTCCAGCTTTACCAATAACAACATTTGACCAGTCTTCACATCCAACTGTTCCTATTGTTGCCATACATTCAGCAAGTACTTGTCTCATCTCACTACTTGGCAATCTAAGAACAACATATTTGTCTTCTTTACCCATAAGTTGAGCATAACCACCAGCACTTCTAACCATCTGACCACCTTTACCAGGCTTCATCTCGATATTGTGAATAATAGTACCAACTGGGATATTTTTCATTTTCATAGCATTACCAGGCTTGATATCAAGTCCAGCAACTGCCGCCATGATTTTATCACCTACGTTTAGCCCGATTGGTTGAAGAATATATCTCTTCTCACCATCAGCATACTTAATAAGTGCTATACGACAAACTCTATTTGGATCGTACTCGATAGCTTCAACAGTACCTTCGATATCAAATTTTCTTCTTTTGAAATCAATAATTCTGTAAAGTTTTTTAGCTCCACCTTGCTTATGACGAGATGTGATTCTACCATTGTTATTTCTTCCAGCTGTTACTGTTAGTTTTTTCAATAGAGATGGAACACTCGCTTTAGCTGTAATGTCACTTGAATCCAAGCCAGTTACATATCTACGACTCGGAGTATATGGTTTATATGATTTGATAGCCATATTATGCTCCTACATTTTCTAATTGAGCGCCCTCAGGTAGCTGAACGTAAAATTTCTTTGTATCGTTACGCTTACCTTGAATGCCCTTAAATCTCTTCACTTTCCCAAGTACTCTCATTGAGTTAACTTTTAGTGGAGTGAAGCCAAAGTACTCTTTAAGCACCTCTTTAAGACGGTTTTTAGTCATTCTTGTTGAAGTCTGAATAACTACTGTACCATTCTCTTGAAGGCTTAAGCTCTTTTCTGTATAAAGTATTGCTTTGATATCTGTTATATCTGCCATAATTAGCCCTCTTTTGCTATTGTTTCAAGCACTGATTTTTCTATCACTACTGCATAAAATGCTGTAGCTAAATATGCGTTTAGTTCATTTGACTCTATTAAGTAAGCTGTTGGAACATTTCTAAATGCTAAAAATGTTTTCTCGTCTATTAGGTCTTTTACTATCAGTACATCTCTTGCGCCAATTGATTTAACAATCGCTGCCGCATCTTTAGTTTTACCAGACTCAACTGCTATAGAATCAACTACGAAAAGTGCATTTTTTGATGCTTTTTCATTAAGTGCAAATTCTAACGCTAATCTCTTCTGCTTTTTATTCACTTTTTGATCATAATTTCTATTTGCTCTAGGTCCAAAAGCGATACCACCACCTACCCAAATAGGGTTAGTTCTACTACCAGCTCTTGCTCTACCGCCACCTTTTTGTGCAAATGGCTTTTTACCACCACCACGAACATCACTTCTACTTTTAGTTGAAGCTGTGTTTGCACGTAAAGCTGCTTGATATGACTTAACATATATGTGTAAGTTATGAGAGTGAATTCCCTCAAATTTTTCAGGAAGAGCTAACTCTCCTGAGTTTTCAAATTTATCATTAAGTACTATTGCTTTACTCATTTAACAATCCTTACTCTGCCTATTGCACCATTTGGTCCAGGAACTGCTCCCTTAACCGCTAGGATTCCGTTTTCAGTGTCAAATGAAACAACATCATTTTTAACTGTAACTTTAGCATTACCCATGTGTCCTGGCATTTTTCTACCTTTTTGAACACGTCCAGGCCATTCAGCATTACCAATAGAACCACCAGTTCTATGGAATCTACTACCATGACTAGCAGGTCCGCCTGCAAATCCGTGACGCTTTATAACACCAGCAAAACCTCTACCTTTAGAGTTAAAAGAAACTTTCAAGTTTTTAGCAACGCTCAGTGGTGCTATATCTAAAGTTCCAGCTTCTGCGTTTGCAACATCCATAGTAACAAAACGATTAAACTCTGCACTTAGGTCATACTTCTTTTGCTGACCAGCAATTGCTTTGTTCATTTTCTTACCACTTGCGTATGCTACGATAGCACGCTTAGCTTCATCTACTTCACAAACTTTCACTTCTACTACTTTTAAAAGAGTAACAGGAACAGCCGGTACAGTAATTGTTCTGCTCATTCCGATTTTTTCTACTATATATTCCATCATATACCCCTATTTACCCATAGCTCTAACTTCAACATTCACCTCAGGTGCTAAGTCGAGTTTCATTAAAGAGTCAATTGTGTCAGTTGTAGCAGATACGATATCTATCATACGACCGTGGATTCTCATCTCAAATTGCTCTCTTGATTTCTTGTTAACGTGTGGTGATTTAAGCACTGTATAGCGCTTTATCTTCGTTGGCATAGGAATTGGGCCTCTAATTTCAGCTCCAGTTCGCTTAACAGCTTCAATAATTGCTGCAACAGATCTGTCTAAAACTCTATGGTCATATGCCTTGAGTTTAAGTCTAATTTTTTCCATGTATTACCCCTATAAAGAACTTGTCACCTCTTAGGATGACTTAAAAAGGAACGTGATTATACTAAAAAACTACTCTAAAGTCAAGTATATAGGGCTTGGGGTTATAAATTGATTGATTTTATTTCCTTTTAAAAAGGAAAAGACTATAATATGCTTATGGAAATATTAGAAAATCTTTACGATATAAAACATAAAAACAATCATTATCATGAGCGAAAACTACTAATAAACTCTAAAAGAACCCTAATTAGTGGAGTAAAAAAGAGTGGAAAAACATCTTTGATTATAGATTATCTATCAAACTTTTCTCAAGATGAGATTCTATACATAGATTTAAAAGACACAAGAGTTGATACAAAAGTAGTAGCAAGAAATCTTAAAAACTTTCTCAAAACAAAGCCTATAAAAATCTTAGTAATTGAAAATTTTGATAACACATTTAATCTTCCAAAAGTAGAAGAAATCATTCTTACATGTAGAGATAGTATAGAAGGATTTGAAACACTTACCCTGTACCCTTTAGATTTTGAAGAGTTTATCTCTTTTGATGCAAGGCACTCAAACATAGAACATATCTTTCAAATCTATGCAAATACAGGTTCATACCCACAAGTCATCTTAAATTCATCTAACAGTGTTCACTGGTCTATGCAAGAGATGTTACATGTAATGATAAGTGATACTACAGAGTTTGAGATATTTAAAAAATTTAGTGAAGCACAGAGTTCAAAAATATCTCTTTTTCAGATATATAATCAACTAAAATCTACCATAAAAATTTCAAAAGATTCACTATATAAAAAGGTAAAAAAGCTTGAAAATGAAAAAATGCTCTTTTTAGTAGAGAAATATGGTTCGCCAAAATCAGCTAAAAAACTCTTTCTCATAGATTTTGCTCTTAAAAATGCACTTACTTTTAAAAAAGAGTTTCTAAAAAGATTTGAAAATATGGTTTTTTTAGAACTTATGAAAAAAGGAAACAGTATCTACTATAGTGATAACATAGACCTCTACATTCCTAAGAAAAACTATGGTGTTCTTTGCATCCCTTTCTTGCCTCAAGAGATGATAAAACTAAGGCTTCAAAAAATACTTCTACATGTAAAGGGGTTAGGAATCAAAAAAATAGACATTGTAACAGTAGGAAATGAAGGTGAGTTTTGGTTAAAAAGCACAAAATGTTCTATCATTCCTTTTTGGGATTGGGCGTTGCAGGACTAATAATTTTTACAAAATTTCTTTTCTATACGCTTCCACAACATCTTTTTTAAAGTGCTTTAGATTATCTAGTTCACTTTGTATATCTATAATTATCATGTGTTCTGATATAAGCTTAGTTACTAGTTTACTTTGTTCTAAATCTCTAATATGCTTTTGGTAGTCTCTATCTTCTTGTTTGGAAAGCCAGTTTTTATATACCACATACTCTACAGGATGAATTGTTGTCATCATTGCACACTTGCCATTGTCTGCTATAATCAGCTCTTTAAATAGACGAGAATTTTCAAGCCATTCCATCCCATTCATGGCTAATGATATAACACCACTAAAAACATTGTCTTTCAAAGATGCGCTAGTCACTGCGTGTGATGTTGGGTTTATAAACTCTACCCAGATACCTTTTTTGTTTATAAAGCGATATGGAACATCTTTGCTTTGTTCAAAACTTTTATCAATACTTTCTATAAGTTCTTTTACCTTTTTTGTTGTCATTATCTCATTGAACATAAATGAGACACTTTTGTTTTTTCGATTTAAAAGATCTATGTTATGCGTTGCAAGATGTTTTTGTTCTATAGCTACCCCACACCTTGCCTCATAAGCGTATAGACTATTTGTTCCTATGGCTATGACTTTATTATCTAATCCTAGCTCATTTATCTTTGCAAATATATCTACCAACTCTTTAGGAACTCTTACAACACCTTCAAGTTTATTTAGTTTTTCTTCTCTTTTAAGTCTATTTTTAAGGCTTGAGAGTCTCTCTTTTATGTTAGCTTTTGCTTTTTCAAAATCATCTCTTAAGGATTCTGTACTTTCATCTCTTCTTCCTAAATACTCTCTTTTACCGCTCTTAAGATGCTCTTTTACTAGCAGTTCATAACCACCCTTATGCTTTTGCCAAAACATTTTATATCTAAAACTTAAGTTGTAGCTTCTGTTAGTTTCCAAAAAACTAAGATAGAGCATTTTCGCGTTTACTCGCTGTTTTATCTGAATATTTTCATATTCTAAAAAATCAAAATTCAAAATTCACAACCTTGTTTTTTTATTAAAGTATATCTAATTTTATAAAAAATTACAAATTTAGATATACTTGAAAAAGTTCTTATCAGACTTAATGAAAAAAATGGGGGTCTAAAAAGTGCTTGAAAGTATGACATATTGGTAGTAAACAAAGGTTTATTTACAATGAATTAGACTTCTTGCATAACCCCTTGCAGTCTCAGCAACACATAGATAAGTTTGAGTGAGGCAGTCTGTCTCTTGCGTAGCCGTAGCTACAGATGAGATAGGAAAACGAAAAGAAACACAACTAACTCTTTAGATGGCGGAGTCTTTTCTCCTGTGAAAATGTTGATTAAAACAGATCGTGGTTTGGATAAAAGTTTGAAGTTGAAAATTGTAGATGATTATCTTGTTAGTTATAAGAAAAAGGAATAATTTAGCCTGAAAAAGATCATAATTAAAAAAGATATAGAGTCTTAGTTTAAGAACTTTCTTATGGTAATAGTGTTTCCTTTTTCATTATAATAAAGCATATCCAATAGTTTTTTAACTATCATAATACCTCGTCCATTGAAGTTTTGAGAATTAACTACTAAATTTTTCAAAAGTTTAACATCAAATCCTTTTCCTCCATCTGAGATACGTGCTATAAACACTTTTTCTTCATTCTCTTTAGTCACTATATATCGTACGCGAATGTGTCTATCTTTATATTTTTCTTCCAATTCAATCAACTTACTATCATACTGTCCTTTCTCAATCATACTATTTTTACTACCCCTATTCATATTGAAAACACCATGTTCTAACGAATTCATAAGCAATTCGGAAAGCGCCAAAGATAGCTCTGAAAGATTTTTAACATCTGCTCCTTGCTCTTGCATATAAGTACTAATTTCTAAAAGAGCATCACTAACAGCTTCTCTTGATGCAGCTATCTCTTTATATATGAAGTTATCGTTGTAAGTAACTGTACTCAAATAGAAAAAAAGTACGTCATCACTCTTATGTGGAACTCTTGCATTGAACTTTTTTTGAAAGTCTAATATACTTGAAGATTCTAAGAAATCTTCGTACATCTTCTCTTTATAAAGAGTACCATCTTCCATACTATTCTCACATAGTCCATCTGTATAAAAAAGTGCCTTTTTTATGCCTTTCACTACTATAGTATCTATTCTATACTCCCCCATATATTGACTTATTGGAGCATTATTACTTTTGATTTTTGAAAAAGTGCCTTCATCATTTACTATTAAAAATGATGGCATACCAAAAGAAGCATAATCAAACAATGATATTTTTCTATCATAGCAAGTAAATATAGCAGATAACATTTCATTGTCCAATAGATTGTCTTTTATAAAACTAATATATCTTTTAATCCATCTATTAAACTCAAAGTCACCCTGTATTTTCATCTGGTCAAAGATATAATTTAGTAGTGCAGTGGAAGTTGTAGCAGTTATAGAGGCAGAAATCCCTTTACCCATGGCATCTAACATAAAAGTGATTATCTTGCCATCATCTGTTTTTCTAATAGAGTAACTGTCCCCACCTAAAATTTCCAATGGCTTATAAGATATATCATACCTTACAAATATACGCTTTTCATACTTATCAATCTCAATTTGTTGGTAATACATATCGTTATGTATAAGATTCAACTCTTTATTAAAAGCATTTTCCATTTCACTATTTAAATTTTTCATCTCTTATCATACCTTATTTTTAGTAAATTTTGATTAAAATAACCTCTACATGTAAGGAGT
>CAZHBU010000007.1:0-46514 GCA_964530865.1 uncultured Sulfurospirillum sp. | reverse complement strand
CTCAAAATTCCATTTGCAGCACGAATACCTGAAGCCCAAGCTCCAGTAATTCCTCTACTTGTTCCTGCTCCATCACCTATGATATAGTAGCCTTCTTTGACCATAAAATTGTCGTCAATAAACTCCGGTCTATTTGAGTATGTTTTTATCTCTGGATAGTAGATTATAGTTGAAGGATGAAGCACTCCTGGTATGATCGTGTCTAACATCTTTAGTGACTTCCAAATGTCTCTTAAGATTTTTGCAGGCATACTCAAGGAAAGATCAGCCGCAACTGCATTTTTGAGAGTTGGCTCAAAATCATATAAATCAGAGTTGAAAGTCTCTTTTTTACTTCTACTTCCAAGTCTAAAATCACCAACTCTTTGCATAATGACTGAGCCACCACTTAGTTGCATCACCATCTCGCCAAGTATTTTTCCAAACTGCTGTCCGCTTACTACAGGCTCAGTTAGTCTAATAGTCTTTAGCATAGCAAAGTTTACTAAGTTATTTGGCTTGTTCTCACGAGAAAGAGAATGTCCATTTACTGAATAGTATCCTTTGTACTTCTCTCTAACTATATGAGCACAACCTGAGTTTGTACAAAATGTTCTTACTTTGTTGGGAAAAAGAATTTTGGGGTCATAGTACTCTTTTACTATTGGATAGTTCTTCTCTTTTGTCTCTATTCTTACACCTATATCAACTATGTTATCATTATAAGTAACCCCTATAGTATCCATTTGCGTCTGCACCCAATCATAATCAGCTCTACCACCAGCGATGATGATATTTTTAAATTTTATAACATCTCCACCTACTAGTGTAATCTCTTTCTTATCTTTTGAAAGAGCCTCTGCTTCAGTATACAAAGCCACCTCTACATGTAAAGCTTTTAGTTTTTCTATAAGAGTATTGATAAGCTCTGAAGATTTATCTGTTCCGACGTGAGCTTGGTCTATTGAAAGTATCTCTACTCCAATCTTTTTTGCTCTTTTTTGATATTTCTCTATATTTAATCTTGTTTCCATCTTTGGATTTAGGTGGGTTTTTACCTCTTCTAATATAACCTCTACCTCTTTTTCATCCCAGTGTTCATAAGGAAATCCTACAGGATAGGTATAGTTCTGTTTGCAGTCATTTCTTAACCCACCTGAACTTATCTTCTTTTTTTCCAAAAGTAGCACAGATTTTTTTGAGTTTTCAGCTATCTTAAAAGCCACACCAAGACCAGCAGGGCCAGAGCCAACGATGATAATATCATAGTTTGATTTTAAAACTTTCTTTTTCATACAAATAGTATAGCAAAATTACAGTATACTATTAGACTTCAAGTCTATTTATTGATTTTTAAAAAATTAAGGAAAATAATGCAAATGAATATACTATCTAATAACCAGTTTTTAGATAACTATGTTCTAAATAGAGAGTTTTGTGAGCTCTCTGGCATCTCATCTAATGCTTATCGTTTTTGGAAAGACGTAAAAGCTGCAAAGTATGATGGCTGTAGAGCAGTTTTTTTAGATAAAAGAACAACTTTAATAAAATACAAAGAAATCATCTTTACATGTAGGAAATTATCTGGATTTGTGCAATCACAAGCTTTCTGTAAATACACTGGCATAGCATCATCTCACCTCATAAAAAACAATAATTCAGTACTCTATAAAAAATTAGAAATCATAGACTTATATGGCATAAAGTTAGTAAATCTAAAAAAATTTTATGATGATTTAGGGTTGGATTATAGTTACAATATATATGTAGAAAAATGTAAATACTTTGGACCATCTCCTTTGGAAAAAAAGATCCAACTTAGTTCTGAAATGTGTTTAGGATACTACTAACGAGGATAGCAAGTAGAAAAGTTACTCCAACTACTAAACGAATATAAAAATTTCGATACCTTTTGTCCATTTATGACCCTTTTTGCTCTTTACATGTAAGTATAGCAATTTTTTTCTATAATTATTTAACAATTTGACCTATAATGAATCCATAAGGACAAATAATGAACACACAAGATACTCAAACAATTTTAAATATACTAGCTGAAGAGGTAGTTCCTGCTGAGGGATGTACTGAACCAATTGCGCTTGCTTATGTAGGGGCTAAGGCTAGAGAAATACTAAACGAGACAATAGAAAAAGTAACTATAAAAGTATCTGGAAACATGATAAAAAATGTGAAGAGCGTTGTTGTGCCAAATAGTGGAGGTATGGTTGGTATTGAGGTCTCTGTAGTTATGGGAATTATAGCAGGAGATTCAAAAAAAGATTTGATGGTCATAAGTGACATAAGTGAAAAACAGATGGATGAGGTTAGAAAATTTTTAGACGAGAAAGAAGTCAAGGTCATACATGAAGATACAGACATAAAACTCTATGCTCAAATCATACTAGAATCAAAAAGCAATAGTGCCTCTGTTGAGATAAAACACATGCATACAAATGTAACTCATATTGAAAAAAACCATAAAGTTGTACTAGACCGTCCTTGCAACGACATGGATTTTAACTCTCCTGCAAAAGATAGAGAAATTTTAAGTATAAAAACTATCTATGAGTTAGCAAAAACAATTGAGTTAAGTAAAATAGAAGTACTTTTCACAAAAGTTATAGCTCTAAACTCCAAAATAGCTCATGAAGGGCTCAAAGGGAATTACGGTGTAAATATAGGAAAAATCATAAGCGACAATATTGATAATGGCTTCTATGGAGACGATGCAAGAAATAGGGCTGCGAGTTTTGCAAGTGCAGGGAGTGATGCTCGTATGAGTGGTTGTGCACTACCTGTAATGACAACTAGTGGAAGTGGAAATCAAGGCATGACCTCTTCACTAGCACTAATCGAGTATGCAAGAATACAAAAAGTAGACCAAGAGAGACTCATAAGAGCACTATTTTTCTCACACCTTGCAACTGTTCATATTAAGACCAATGTGGGACGTCTTTCTGCTTATTGTGGTGTTATTTGCTCTTCTGCAGCAGTTGCTGGTGCTTTGGCATTTATAAGTGATGAGAGCTATGAAGTAGTAGCCCACTCTGTGATAAATACCCTTGGAGATGTTTCAGGAATCATATGTGATGGAGCAAAATCATCATGTGCTATGAAGGTATCTACTACAATCTATGCTGCTTTTGATTCTTATCTTTTAGCAAGGGAAGGAAAGTATCTTCATGGTGGAGATGGAATCATTGCTGATGATATAGAGGGTACATTAAAAAACATAGGAAAACTATCGCAAGACGGTATGAGCACAACAGATAAAGTTATAATTGGAATTATGAATAACAGTTAAATTCTTGACATAGGACAATTTTTTATGAAAAATAAGGGTTATAATTTTAACATCATTTAATTTTTCACCTTCTCCGAAAAGTTAAATTTAAATTGGATACATTGGAAATTCGTTTTTTGAGATGCTAACGCGTCGAGTATTTTGACTTAAGTCAAATCTGTCATTCTTATCACACACACTCCTATACAGATTCTCTCATCAAAAAACGGATTTCCAATATCCATTCAATCTTAAATATCTAAACTAAAAAAAAGAGTTGTTGCGAAAAATTACTATTTATGATATTATAGTAATTAAAAAGGCACAACAATGTCACACGTACATATCTTAAAACAGCACTCTTTAAAAGCAACGCCGCAAAGACTCTGTGTACTTGATGTACTTGAGAAGTGTGGTCACGCTACTTTAGAAGATATAGAAAAACAGACAAAATTAAAGTTTCCAACCCTATCACTATCTACAATTTACAGAAATCTAAACGAAATGCTAAAAAAAGAGATACTAAGCGAAGTTAAATTAGTAAACAAAAAAGAGTACTACGAAATAACTAAAGAAAACCATGCTCATCTAGTTTGCTCAAAATGTGGAAAAATAGAAGATTTCAAACTAAATATAGATGAAATTATTGAAAATGTTCAACCATCAACCTCTAACAAAATATACAATGCAACACTCTCATTCGATACTATCTGTAAAGAGTGTCTAAGCCCAAAGCAGGTATAATCCATCTTTACATGTAGAGAGGTGTCCGAGCGGTTGAAGGTGCAGACCTGGAACGTCTGTGTAGTTTACTCTACCGAGGGTTCGAATCCCTTCCTCTCTGCCATATAAATGGGAAAATTATGAATATAATAGATATAAAAAATCTCACTTTTTGTTATGAAAAAGAGAGTATCTTAGAAGATATAACCTTACATGTAAAAGAAAGAGAATTTCTAGCTATCATTGGTCCAAATGGTGGTGGAAAAAGTACGCTTTTAAAACTTATGTTAGGCATTGAGAAAGCTCCGCTTAATAGTATAAAAATTTTTGGTGAAAAACCCTCTAAAAACCTAACTTCTATCGGCTATGTTCCTCAAAATACAAATATAAATACAGATTTTCCGATAAAAGTTGTCGAAGTTGTCATGATGGGACATGTTGGACATAAGCGTCCTCTTATAGGATATAAAAAAGAGGAGATAGAGTGTGCATTAGATTCACTCAAACAAGTCAGTATGGAAAAATATGCCAACAAAAAGATAGGTTCACTCTCAGGCGGTCAAAGACAACGTGTTATGATAGCTCGTGCTCTCTGCTCTCACCCAAAAATACTTCTTCTTGATGAGCCAACATCAAACATAGACACAAGAGGACAAAAAGATGTTTACGAGCTTCTTAGAGAACTAAACAAATATATAACCATAATTGTGGTTAGTCACGACCTCTCTATCATCATGGAGTATGCTTCTACAGTTCTACATGTAAACAAAAAAGCAGCTTTTCACGATATAAGTAAAAAGAGAAAGTTTTTTACAAAAGAGGAGCATTTTTGTGAAGTAGAACTTCTTCAAATGATAGGAAATTCTCATGCTTGATGCCTTAAACTATGAATTCATTCAAAATGCCATCATGGCTGGTATACTTGTTAGTATTGCTTCTGGTATTATCGGTTCACTCATAGTCGTAAATCGAATGGTTTTTTTAGCAGGCGGAATTGCTCATACATCTTATGGAGGGATTGGGCTTGCTGTTTACCTTGGAATTCCTATCTTTTTAGGGGCTTCTTTATTTGCCGTAGGTGCTGCACTACTCATCTCTTTTATAACACTAAAACATAGAGAAAGAACGGACACCTTCATAGGGCTTATCTGGGCAGTTGGAATGGCAATAGGTATTTTATTTGTTGATATGACTCCTGGGTATAATGTTGATTTGATGAGTTATCTTTTTGGTTCAATTTTAGCAGTAAGTCAAGATGACTTATGGTTCATGTTGGCTCTTGTTGTAACTATAATTACCTTTGTAACTTTTTGGTATAGAGATATATTGGCCGTGTCATACGATAGTGAATATGCACTTTTAAGAGGGGTACATGTAAGACTTTTTTACACTCTTATCTTAGTTCTTTCAGCTCTTACAGTTGTAATTGCCATCAAGATAGTTGGGCTTATTTTAGTTATCGCTCTTCTTACTATACCAATTTATATTGCTGAAAAATTATCAAATTCTCTATACTCAATGATGTTTTTATCGGCTATAGTTTCAACTGTCTTTACACTTTTTGGTCTTATTATCTCATATGAGTACGATATAACTAGTGGAGCATCTATTATATTAGTTTCTGCTGTATCTTTGGTTTTGTTCTTACTCACACTAAAGATAAAAGATAACTATTAGTCACTTTTAGAACTTTTTAACTTACTTTTGAAAAAAAATAGTTAATTTAATTTTACTTAAATGTTAAATTTGATAATATAGAGTTATGAAAAATATTATGTGTATCTTACTTTTTATATTACCTATATCTCTTTTTGGTGCCTCAATGAATAAAAATGGCATTGTCACAAAACTAAGCAACAATAGTGTAGCTGAAACTGTAAATATGCTTTCGATTATAGTTAAAGAGCATGGGGTAAGAAGATTTACCATCATAGACCACAAACAAAATGCTATAAATAAAGGATTATTCGGTGTTGGTGAAGCAAAACTTATTATTTTTGAAGAGTCCAATATATGTATAAATCTACTAAAATATGATCCTGCTGTTGGATTAGATTTACCACTAAAAATTCTAATTTATGAGGCTCAAGATAAAAAAGTATACATTAAATATAGAGATCCTAGATTTCTAAAAAATATCTATAATTTAGGCGATACCAAAGAGGCTCTTAAAATGAGTAATATACTTGATAAATTCACAAATATAGCTATTAAATAGTAGATATTTTTTTTCTAGATCTTATTTCACTCTCGTAATATTCTAAAATTCTTGTTTGCAGTAATATAGTATTTTCATCTCCGTTACAAGCATAAAAACTACGTAGATGGTCCATATTTATCTTATCTATAAATCTTTTGTGCCGTCTTAACTCTCTATCTATATCTAAAATAAGATGGTCTATATCAAGAGAATCATTTTGAATTATTTTATTGACATACTCTTTTGTTGTGTGAACTAACACATCAACACGATATTCATCGTCTCTATATATCTCTTTAGCAATATCTTTTAAAACTACATATTCACAACTATTATCTATTTGATTTGAAGCAATCATAGAAGCAAAAAGTTTAGCTCTAAACTCTAAAGATGTATGATGGTATACAAATAGCTCCCTAAAAAAGGAAAGAAAAAATATTTTTGCACTTTTTAATGACATATACCTATCCTGCATTTCTTTGTATAATTATATCAGAATTTAGCTATACTCTACCAAAGAGGAATTTTTATGCATAAAAATAAAGTCATAATTTGAATTTTAAAGAGAAAAAAACAGAGATAAAAAATATATTAGAAATAATTTTTGAACAAAAATCAGAGTTTATTAAAAATACAAATAATTTATACTCATATATAGACCCAGAATTTTTTGATAATAGTTACGAAGATGATATAAAAATAACTAAAAATATAGAAAAAAGAGTAGACATAGTAAAAGAGTTGATATTATCTAAAATAAAAATACTTGATAATAAAAAAAATGATTTAGAATTTTTTACTACAAAATTAACACATGAAAATTATGAGCCAATTATATATTTATATGGCAATACACTAGAAAAAAAAATAAAATTTAAAACTCTCCCAAAGACCATTACTGAAGAAGAGAGTTTTTTTATAGTTATTGACTTTCTAAATGGCTTTTCTCTATTGCCTTGGAGCTAATTTTTTGCTATAATACCGCTCGCTCCTCTTTAGACCTGTGCAATGTCTTTAAAGAACAATGCTTCAGGGTGGGAACACAGCAGAGCACTCTTTTGAGTTCATGTGCCGCAGTCATCTGAAGAGGGGTTTTTACTACTAGCTCATAATATAATCTTCAATTTTAAGTGCCAATTTATAAAAATCAACACCATCAACTTTACCTTTCTCTTTTAGAGTCTTTTTAATAAACTCTTTTCCTTGAATTAACTCTTTTGATTTAACACCATGAGATATGGAAAGAACAGCCTCTATAAAAGCCGATAATCTATCACAATTTTTAAGAGCAACTCCATCTATTGCATTATATTTATCTTCATTGTAAGTTGAGAGAGTATCAACTACCATGATTCTTTTTTCATTAATTTTATTTAAAAATTCATCTTTTTCATTGTTGCCGTAAAGACCCAAAAGGTATTTAAAATTAGGAACTATATGAGATGGAACAAAAGGAAGTATTTCATCCTCTATCATCTTTATCTCGTATTCACTTATAATATCATCTAAACCACTTACAGAGTACTTTACAGGGCTAATAATATCACGAGTCAAAGCCTCAGGCAGATCATGAAACAAAGCACAATAAAAGTTGTTTTCTACTCTTTTATCGCATGCCTTTATATGGGTAGAGTAAAAGTAACCAAGAATTGCAACTATAAGCATATGTCCAAGAACTGAAGTTTCTGGTATACGTGGTGTTTGAGCCCATCTTTTTTGAAAACGGAGACGACCACTAAGGTCAATTACTTTTGCAAGTTTTTTATTTAGCGCTATTTTTCTAACACCAATTAACTCATAATAATCCTCTATTTCTTCTTCAACAGCCTCTTTTACTTGGTCAATTCCATTTAGAAATTTACTTGTTTGATATACTATTGCAAACTCCCAACGTGTAGCAAGATAGGAAGCTGCTTTTAGTATAAAACGCTCTTTTTTATACATATCTGAGTCACTAAGATAGCTTTCAAATCTATTATAAAACTCTCCGTCTTCTATTTCACAAAGCTCATCATGAAGCTTTGTTAAAACCCAACGATTTATCTCTTTTTCTTTTTTTTGAAGTGCTTGTCTAAAAACATCTGGTCGTATATCTGTAACTATTCCACGTCTTAAAAACTCAAATATTCCGGCTTCAATGAGATGAACATGATTTACATCTTCTTCCATATTTGCTAAAAAAAATGCAATTATAAATTTATGCGCTTGCTTATCAAGTTCTACTAACTCTACCATACGAGGATAATCATTCCACCTCTGAATTGAGGCAGAAGTAAAAAAATGTTCTATTAATCCAGCACTTAACATCTAATTTGCTTTGAATCAAGTTCTATCACTGTATGAACATTTCCTCTTGGATTATAATCGGCCACAACTTTCAACCACTTTGGTTTCAATTTTGTATCTAAAATATCATAAATTTCATTTGCACTATCCTCATGAGAAATATTTCTATTCATAAAGCTATTTATATAGAGTTTGATAGCCTTTAACTCAACTACAAACTCATCTGGAGTGTAATCTATATAAATGGTCGCAAAATCAGGATAACCACTCCTTGGACACAAACAGCAGAACTCTGGAAGAGTCAATTTTATAATATAATTTTTTTTATGTTTATTTGGCCAAATTTCTAAATCTTTATCAGTATTAAACTCTGTAATTATTCTTTCACCATATTTCATATTTAATTTCCTTTTATAAATCTTTCAAATTTTTTGGTTTAGATATAATAAAACCTTGAATATAATCAAATCCAAACTCTTTAATCTTATCGTATACCTTTTTTTTATCAATGAACTTTATAACCGCTTCAATTTGCAATGAGTGTAAAAGTTCAATATAAGCTTTTATTATTTTTTGATATTTTTCATCAAAAATATTTTTTGTAAATTCTATATCAAATTTTACTATATCTATTGGTAATGTTTTTATATACTCTAAACTACAATTATGACCACCAAAATTATCAAATGCTATTTTAAACCCACTTTTTTTATACATATTTAGTATTTCTTTAAATCTTTGTGTCTCTTCATATGCTCTTTTCTCTGTAAATTCTAATATAAAATTTTCTTCTTTTAATGAACTTTTATAAAAAGTTTCTATTAAAAACTGCCTAAATTCTGTATTTCTTAAAGTTACAGGAGATAATTTTATAGATATTAGTCTATTTTCAAAATTTACTTTTTCTAACTCTTTTATCAAATTTAATATAACTTTTTTATCAAATTGCATTTCACGACCAAGGTGATTTATCACTTTTTGTATTTGAGTATGAGAAAGAACTCCCTCATTTTTAGAATATATTTTAGTTAATACTTCTAAAATTTCTTTACTTTTATTTTTATATTGTAAAAGCTGGTATTTAAAAATAAATTTTTCTTCATCTATGGCATTGCATATTATCTTTTCAAATAGATTTGGTTTTATATCAATTTTTTCTTCATTTACATCAATTAAAGAAAAAAGTTTTTTTATGATATTGTTCACATTAAAATCATAATTTGAATCAATTAATGCAAAATCTATTTTTATTTCTATATCATTTATACCTATGTTTTTTAACTCTTTTTCAAATATTGTAATTAAATGTTTTAACTCTTTTTTTCTGCCTTTTAAAACAAGTAAAAAATGACCCCCACCATATCTTCCAATTGAGACATCTTTAAAATTACAATTTTTTAAAAAATTATCTAATTTTTCACAAAATATTTTTAATATAATATCTACATTTGTGATTCCGTATCTATCATTTATATCTATTATATTATCAATTTTCATTAGTATAACTGTTGATTCATAATTTTTTTCTTTTACTTCTTTTATTTTTTCTACTATCTCTTTTCTAGTAAAAGTTTTTGTAATAGGATCTATAAGTGTTGATCTAAATCCAATATGAATAAGATAAAAAATATAATATATATAAACAGGAGCAAGAATTATAAAGAGTAAAAAACTCTCTATGTCATTTGAAGAAATTTTAAATATATAAAAAAGAAGCAGAGCCAAAACTAAAAAAGGAAAACCAATTTTAAGAGAAATTTTAAATCTGTTTTCTCTCTCTTTTGACTCTGAATATAACATATGTTACACGTCTAAATGTTTTACATCTTTTGCATGAGCTTGGATATAATTTCTTCTAGGTTCTACTTCATCACCCATAAATAGAGTAAAAATATCACTAGCTTCTTCATAATCATCAATTTTAACTTGTAAAAGTCTTCTGTTTTCAGGATTCATAGTTGTCTCCCAAAGTTGCTCTGGATTCATCTCACCAAGACCTTTATATCTCTGGATATATGCACCTTTTTTTGCAGTTTTTTCTATATCTATTAAAGTTTCTATTGGATCTTGTCCATTTAAAAAACTTAAATCTCTCTCATTTATCTTACTGCTTATAAAAAGTGCTTCTTCATAAAGTGGATTTGTAAAAAAGTTATCATCTAATTTTAACTCTTCTAAACCATCGCCTGTTTGGATATAAAGATGAACTAAATCATCTGTTACATTGTGATTTAAAAGATTATAACCTTTTAAATCTATAAACTTTTTTAACTCTTCAAAAAGTTCACTTGAACTCTTTGAAACAAGATCAGGGTTTTCGATTAAATGACGTATGATTGCAATAACAGCAAATCTTTTTTCTAGCTCTTTAAGTATATTTTTATAAGCAGATACTATCTTAAAAAAGTCCATTAAATCAGCATTACCAATTCCTTCAAACTCAAAAGAATTTATACCTGTTTCTATTAAATAATTTCCTAATTCTGTATCATCTTTAAGATAAATCTCTTTTTTACCTTTTTTATATCTATATAGTGGTGGTTGAGCAAGATAAACATAACCATTTTCTACAACTGGTCTCAAAAATCTAAATAAAAATGTCAAAAGTAGAGTCTGAATATGACTACCATCAACATCTGCATCGGTCATGACTATGAGTTTATGATATCTTAATTTTTCCTCATTAAACTCTTCACCAATTCCACAACCAAGAGCTGTTATCATATTTTTAATCTCTTCAGATTTTAAAATTTTATCAATTCGAGATTTTTCAACATTTAAAATTTTACCCTTTAGTGGTAAAATAGCTTGAAAAACTCTATCACGTCCTTGTTTAGCTGAACCACCTGCAGAATCTCCCTCCACTAGGTAAAGTTCGCTTATAGTTGCATCTTTACTTTGACAATCAGCAAGTTTTCCAGGAAGTGTTCCTATACTCATAGAATCTTTTCTGCGAGTTAAATCCCTAGCTTTTTTTGCTGCTTCACGTCCTCGAGCTGCTCCAATAGCTTTGTTCATAATTATTTTAGCTTCTATTGGGTTTTCTTCAAAATACTTTACAAGTTTTTCAAATGTTAGTTTTTGAACTATTGGTTTAACATAACTTGACCCAAGTTTTCCTTTAGTTTGACCTTCAAATTGAGGTTCAGGAACTTTCACACTAATAACAGTTATAAGTCCTTCTCTTACATCATCGCCAGTAACTTTTATATCTTTTTCTCTCGCTGCAGCGTTATTATTTACATAGTTTACTATAGCTCTTGTAAGACCAGCTCTAAAACCAGCTTCGTGTGTTCCGCCGTCTATAGTTCTAATATTATTTACAAAAGAGAGAAGATTTTCAGTATAACCTGAATTATACATCAAAGCTATATCAACTTCTACATCATCAATACTATCTGTAAAATGAACAGGAGTAGAAACTTGTTCTCTTTTATTCATATCAGTTACAAACTGTTTTAAACCACCTTCAAAATGATAGGTTTCAGCTTTTCCAGTTTTATTATCTTTAAACTCAATTGTTATTTTTGGATTTAAATATGCAATTTCTTTAAATCTTTTTGCTAAAGTTTCAAATTCAAATTCCGTAACTTCAAATATACTAGCATCTGGCCAAAATTCTATACTTGTTCCAGTTCTATTTGTACTTTTAACAACTTCAAGTTCACTTTGTGGAATTCCCTCAGAAAACTCTTGACGGTGTTCACTACCTTCACGTTTAATTGAAGCAACTAGTTTAGATGAAAGTGCATTTACAACAGAAACACCAACGCCATGAAGACCACCACTTACTTTATATGTATCTTTATCAAACTTTCCACCAGCATGAAGTATTGTCAAAACAACTGTTGCTGCTGACATTTTTTCACCTTCATGATAAGCAACAGGAATTCCACGACCATTATCTGTTATAATTGCCGAACCTTCATTTGTAAGCTCAACTGTTATTTTATCGCAATAACCTGCCATAGCTTCATCTATAGAATTATCAACTACTTCATATATAAGATGATGAAGACCATTTATATTGGTATCTCCAATATACATTCCTGGTCTTTTTCTAACTGCTTCTAGTCCCTTAAGAACTTTAATATTACTTGCACCATATTCGCTCATTTAAAATGTCTCCTTTAACTTGAACAAAGTCCAAGTTAAATTCCTATCACTAAAGCTTTCACTTTGCGAAGAAATTTTATTTTATTTTATTTTTATATCATTATTGGCATGACAATTGTCATGAAGTTTTCACATTCAAGTGAAAAAGGTAAGCCTGTATCATTAAAACCAAGCGTAAAATTATTCTCTTCTATATTTGAAAGAAAATCTAAAATATAACGAGAATTAACTGCTAAAAATATTTCATTATCAAGTCCAGTAGTAAACTCTATTTCTGTTTTTGCTTCAATATTATCATCATTTAAACTTTCAAATAGAATTGTATTTGATTTAAATGTAATTTTCATTTCATTTGAAACAATAGAAATTTGTTTTATAGCTTCTATCATTTTTTCTCTATTTAGTAGAAGTCTATAATTTTTATCTTTTGGTATAATTCTCTCATAATCAGGAAATTTTCCATTAATTAATTTTGTAAAAAATTGAAAATTATTTGATTTTGCTATCAAAGTATTTTGATCATAAAATATTTCTATATCATCAAAAAAAAGTTTTTGAATTTCACTTATAGCTTTTTTAGGAATTATTAGAGAGAAATTATCTTCTATCTGATTTTCTAATTTAACGACTGCTAATCTTCTTGTATCTGTTGCAACTAAATTTAAAAAACCATCTCTTATATCTATTAGAGCTCCATTTAATTCAAATTTAGGATTATTACTATCTATAGCAGGAGATATTTTTTTAATAGATCTTACTAAAGATGTACTATTTACTTCAAATTTTGGTTTTTCTTCAATTTTAGGAAATTCAGGAAATTCATTTGGATTAAACATTGGAAGTTTAAATTTTGAACTATTTTGTTTTATATAAAGATAGTCATTGATTGTTTCAAGTATAACTTCATCATCTTTTAGTATTTTAACAATATCTAGAAGCTTTTTACCATTTGCAGTTGCAACTCCTGCATCTATAAGTTTTATATTTTTAGTACTGAATTCTAAGCCTATTTCAAAGTCAGTAGCTTTTACTATAAAAGTATCTTCAGAAGAAGATATATATAGATGTGATGTGATTTGGCTTAAATCTTTTTTTTCAAGATATGGTTGTGTGTTTAATAAAACTGTTTCTAACACACTTTTATTAATTGAAATTTTCATTTTTTTCCTTTATATATTATATAAATATAGTATTAGTAGTAGTTTACATTGAATTTGTGAATTTCTTTCTTAAGTTCCTATTTTTAGATACTTAAATGAGTGAATAAAGTTTTATGTTTATTCACATTTATTCACAAATTCCTTATTAACTTTTACTCATCCTTTGTTAAAACTCTATTTTTAAGCTCATCTACTCTTAATTTAAATGTTTCATTTGTTTCTAATAGCTCATTTATTGTTTTCATACTTTTTGAAACTGCTGAATAATCTTTCATACTAAAAAACGATGCAAGTTGAGACATTGAATTTTGTGTCAAAGTTCTTGCTAAATAAATTCCTATGCGTCTTGCTTCTACTATGTTTTTGCTTCTTTTTTTAGATTTTATTTCACTTGGTTTTATATTTAATTCTTTTGAAATTACAGTTATTATATCTTCTAAAGTTATATTTTCTCTTCTCTCTTTTATCTGTTCTTTCATAACACTTTTAGCAAACTCAAAAGTTATTTCTTGACGCATTAGTGATGCATAAGCATTTAGATTTATAATTGCACTCTCTATTTCACGTATATTATCACCCATATTTGCAGCAATATAATTTACTATTTCATCATTAAGATCAATTCCATCAAGTTCACATTTCTTTTTTATAATAGCTATTTTAGTTTCAAGTTCAGGAAGTCCAATATCTGCAATAAGTCCCCATTCAAATCGGCTTTGAAGTCTTTCTTCAAGTCCATTTATACTTTTTGGTGGTTTATCACTTGTTAATATTATCTGTTTTCCTGCAGAATGAAGTTCATTAAAAGTGTGAAAAAATTCTTCTTGAGTTTGAATTTTATTTGATAAAAATTGAGTATCATCAATAAGTAATATATCACAACTTCTATATTTCTCTCTAAATCTTTCCATAGATTGGTTTCTAAGATTATATGTAAAATCATTCATAAACTGTTCTATAGTTGCATATATAACAGTTTTACCGTTTGCTTGAGAGTAATTACCTATAGCGTGTATAAGATGTGTTTTACCAAGTCCTGTTGGTCCATATATAAAAGCAGGATTATACATAATTCCTGGTTTATTAGCTACTGATTTTGCAATTGTGTAAGCGTATTGGTTTGAACTTCCTACAACAAAACTATCAAAAGTATAAGAAGGATTTAAAATTGTATTTTTTGTAGTTTTACTTAGTTCTGTATCAATTGGAACTGTTTTTTTTCTAGTTCTACTTATTTGGTCTTTAAGCATTATATCTACTGTTGGTTTTTTTCCAGTTTTTACTTCAAAGAGGTGAGCTATTTTACTAGCATATTTTGTTTTAACCCAATTTGCTATAAGAATATTTGGAGCAATAAAAACAGCATAGTCAGAACGAGATGCTTTTTCGTGATACTTTAGTTGTTTAATATATCTTTTATATTCAAGTTCAGAAATCTCTGAGCTTAAAAGCTTTAAAACGTTATCAGATAGCACCTATACTCCTTAAGGTTAGTCACATAGTGAATAAAATGTGAATAACTTCTTTATTTTAACAAAATTAGACTAAAATTTATGTTAAACTACCATGAAAAGTAGTTTTTCACCATGTGAATAAAGATGTGAATAAGAGGAAATTAAGTGACAATTTTAGGAATAGACCCAGGAACAAGAAATTGTGGTTATGCAATAATCAAAAAAGAGAAAAATAGGGTTATTTTAGTTGAAGCTGGTTTAATTAAAATTAAAGAGAGAATACTGCAACACCAGATAGTTGAGCTATGTGAAGGGTTAGATATAATTTTTTCTAACCATAAAATTGATGAAGTATCTATAGAAGATATATTTTTTGCGTTTAATCCAAAAACTGTGCTAAAATTGGCACAATTTAGAGGAGCACTAAGTTTGAAGGTTTTACAAGTTTTTGGAAACTTTCACGAGTACACTCCACTTCAGGTGAAAAAAGCGGTTACAGGCAATGGAAAAGCATCAAAAGAGCAAGTTTCATTTATGGTAAAGAGAATTTTAGGAATTAAAAAAGAGATAAAACCACTAGACATTACAGATGCTATTGCAATAGCTCTTACTCATGCTCAGAGACTAAAAGTTTAGTTTTAGTACTCTTTTATAGTAAAAAGGTATCTATGATCTTCAGGCAATTCTTTGTAGAGTGCATGAGCTAACTCTTGTATTTCCCAGAGTGCTGATTTATCACTTCGTAGGTTTATAAAGTTTTGTAAGCTTCTTGCATTTATAGTATATGTTAATTCAGTTTTGTAGCTTTCAGGAAGACAGTATTTAGCCTTATCATTGCTTACGCCTTTACTTAGTACAATTCTAAGGTTTTCAAGACCTTTTATACTCATTTCATCTACTATATCATTTCCAGTCATGACCAGATATTTTTTAGCTCTATCGCAATCATTACATGTAAAGGGTTCTTCTTTTTTGAGTTCTTTAAGAGTATATCTTGTGCTTTTTACACTAAGACTTGCCATACGATGACGAGCTAACTCTTGAAGAAGTGCACGACTAATACCTTTGATATAGTATGTGTAGACTAAATGTTCTAGTGTTGAAGCGTGTTTAAATTTGTTTCCAACTCTGTCTATAAGTTCTTTATCTTTTTCTCCACCTGAATCGCTTTTGTCAAAACTTTGCCAACAAGTTCGTATTGCACTTGCACAGACTTCTAAAGATGTGTGTTGTAGTAATGTAATTTGCATAAAAATAAGCCTCAAATTTTATTGAGGCTTATTATATCTTTTATTGCTTTAATTGTAAAAGTGTATTTAACATCTGATCAGATGTTGTAATAGTTTTTGAGTTTGCTTGGAAACCACGTTGGACTATGATAAGTTGAGTAAGAGAACGAGAAAGGTCAACGTTACTCATCTCTAATGCACTTGCTTGGATAAAACCACGACCACCAACTGCAGCTTGACCTATGATAGGGTCACCTGAGTTAGAAGTTTGTATGAAGGCATTACCGCCATCACTCTCAAGACCTCCATTGTTAGTAAATCTTGCCATTGCAACTTGTGCTAAGCCAAAACTTCTACCATTTGTAAATGAGCCAATTAGAGTTCCTGTCTCGTCAACACGTATTCCAGCTAAATCACCACCTGGGTAACCGTCTTGAGATATACCAGATGTATTTGATTGAGCATCAAAACTTGTCATCCCATCAAATTTTCCTAAACTACCAAATTTTAGTTCTATATTTTGGTTTGGAGTTGATCCATTGTTTGCAGTATATGTTAAGTTTGTAGGATTAAATGTAGATAGTGAACCATCCGAATTAAAGCTTATACTACCAGTTACAATATTTTCAGGATAACTTCCTAAATTTATATCTCCAGGTTCTGGAACACTTATAAGAATAGCCCATTCTGTGCCACCATCACTTGTATATCCAGTTTTTGTAAATTCAAATCTTACTGTATGTTTTGTACCAAGAGAGTCATAGACATCTATACTAGAAGCATGATTAGCAGCATAAACATTTTGTGAAGTTCTTATTGCAACACCTGTTGTAAGAGAACCTTGAAGTGCTCCCATAGTTGTAGTAAAATTATTATTTATACCTATATCATTTGATGCGTCACTATATGCAGAAATAGATATGAACATATCAAAATCATCAGCATTTCTATAATTTGTTCCTGCTACCAATGTTACGTCATTTGCAGGGGTTAACCCTTTGAGTATAATGCCAGAAGGAAAAGTTACATTACTTGCTAAAGTAATTGAAGTTATAGTATTGTCATTAACAGGGTATGTTGTATCGACGGCTAATGTAGCACCATTTACAATAGTACCAGCAGGTAATATTAGTGGATTTGTTGCTCCGACTGTAACACCGGCAGGAAATACTGTTGTATCCCAAAATAAAATATCTTCAGTAGTAGTAGTACCAGCAGTTAAAACTGTAGTAGTGGTACTGTTAAAAATATCATTATCATCACCATTAAATGCATCGCCAGCAGGATTCCTTATTTCAAATTGACCCTGTTTGTTTACTACTACTTCAACACCATCATTTTTATCAGCAGTTCCATTTCCATTATAATCGGTTTGTAATCTTGCATCGGTTTGCATAGAGTGTCTTAAGTCTTCAGTAGTTGTAAAAGTTCTTGCACCATCTCTTGGAGTTGAAACATAAGGAGTAGATGTTTTTGAGTATGTATATTTAAAAGCAGTTATTACTTCTGTTGTAACTAAACCAGAATTAGGAGTAGCAGTACCAGCAAAAGAGTTTACAGCTAAATCAATATTTTTCATATTTGATTCTGTACCAGTTTTATTTGTATTTATTAGAGATAAATTATTACCCCCTGTTACTTGAGCGGTAATACCAGTTTTAGAAGTTTCTGCATTTATTAATTGTGCTACAAAACTAGCATAGGCATTATCTCTATCAATACCAGAAAGAGTTGAACTAAAATCTCCACTTATATTTATACCATTTAGTCTTATATCAACAGTTTCATTATTGGTACCATTTGATTCTATGATACGAGTTGCTGTTTTTGAATCGGTATAGCTTGCCCAAAAGCCTTGTCCTTGTCTTAAATTAAAGGATTCTCCATTACCATTAAAAAGAGCTCCTAAATCTTGACCTCTTTCTATTAATTCTCTATTTGTATTGAATTCATTGTCTGCTACATCATTTTCGTTATGGGTTTCATCAGCTGTCATTATTCCATCAGAATTTTTATCTACCCAACCATTATTTTTATCTAATGTATATATAGAGGCTTTGTTTATAATAACATCGCCAGAATTAAGATTTGCTTTTAAAGTAATATATCCTGTGTCATTTGCAGGGGTTGTAAGCCCTGGCGGGATAGTTATATTTCCAATAGGAGTGGTAGAATCTATTTCTCCAGTATCAGTATCTCTAGTCCAACCTTGAATTATATATCCATTACTATCGGTAAAGTTACCAAGTGCATCAAATGAAAAATCACCATTACGAGAATATTTGTATGTACTACCACCATCTGGAGACACTACAAAAAAACCATCACCTTGGATAGCAAGGTCGGTATTTTTATCTGTTGTTTGTACTGAACCTTGTTTAAAGATTTTGGTTACGGAGCTTACTTGTGTACCAAGACCTATTTGCATAGGGTTTTTACCACCAAGTTCACCTTGTGGAGCAGTTGCTATTTTTGCAGTTTGACTTAACATATCAGAAAAATTTACTCTTGAGTATTTAAAACCTGCAGTGTTTACATTTGCAATGTTGTTACCCTCAACGTCCATCGCTATTTGGTGTGCTTGTAGTCCGGAAACACCGGCCCATAGTGATCTCATCATAATTTAGTCCTTTTACAGAGATAATTAAAATCAAATATCTCTATTTTCTTACTAAATTAAAGCAAAAAGTGTTCCTATCTTTTCATATTGATTGCATTTTGAATCATTTGGTCACTAGTTGTTATACTTTTTGCACTTGCATCAAAGGCTTTTTGCATTACTATTAACTCTGTTAAAGCGGTTGCAAAAACAACATTGCTATTCTCTAGCCTATTTGAAAATACCTGAGAACCTTGTACCAATTCTCCCTTTTCATTAGTATAAAAAATAGGTTTTCCACTATTTGAAGAGTACTTAAACATTGTATCTCCTACTTTTTCTAAACCTTGGTCATTTTGGAAATGATAAACTGCTATTTTTGCAACAGGGGTACTTCTTCCATTATCAAATTCTGCTATAACATTTCCTCTTCCATCCATTCCGTAATCTTTTAAAAGTCCTGATATATACCCATCATGGGTTTCACTTCTGCTTTTATCTAAATTAATATTTGATACAAAGCCGGTAAAAGAGTTTGGTTCACCCACATCTATGGTTAAAGGTGTTCCTCCATTTGACATTGTAGGTATGATTGAACTTAAAATTGCTCCACTTCCTGCAAACTCTACTACAGCATTTTGTTGGTCTACAATTTCATAAACTTTTTCAGCTGCTCCATCTACCTTATAAAGAGTGGGGTCATATGTTTTACTAGGGTCAAGTTTTTCATAAAAAGTTAAAACTTGTATAACACCATCCCAAATACTTCCTTGTGTAGGCTGAGGAACTCTTTTAGTGTAGGTCATATCTAAAACATCTTTTTCCCCTGTTGGAGAGATGATTGTAGAGCTAAAGTGTTCAACATTAGGTATCTCTTGAATAGTTTGAAGTTTTGCTGTAGTAGTTAGTGGATTTGAAATATCAAGCGAACTAACATCTTTATTTGTAACCACCCAGTTTAAAGTGGCATCTAAAACAGGTCTTACTTCAACAGTATTACCATTTATATCAGTTATTGTGACTAAAACAACTTCGGCTTCTTTTGGGTCTTGAAGTGAAGGAGTATTTGAAACTGTTCCATTTATAGTTATAGTTTGGTTAATTATATTTACTGGATTACTAACTACATCAGCACTATTTAGATCTATCTGTGTTGCAGCTATGATTACCTTTGGGTCTAAGTTTGCAGAGTATGAAACACTAGTTGTTGCTTCTGGCGGAAAATATAGAATATCAGGAAGATTTATTTTTGTCTGTCCTTCAACGCTTCCTAATACAATATCAGTTAAATTTGCTATCTGATTAGCTTCGCCTAGTTCGTTTGAATTTTTACCATAATATCTTCCAAATTGTTCCATTATTTCAGGAGAAAGAGTGGTTGGAGTTATATTTCCTCCAGCTGTACCTAAAAGGTAATTTCCATTTGAATCAACCATATCGCCATTTCTATCTATAGAAAAAGCTCCCGCCCTTGTATAAAGTGTTTGGCTATTTCTACTATGAACTCCAAACCATCCTTCTCCACCAAGAGCTAAATCAAAAACGCTATCTGTAAATTGAAATATTCCTTGGTTCATATCAAGTGCAGTTCCACCAGGACGACTACCATGCCCAATGTCATTTATGGTGGCTTCAAAGTATGAGTCTGCTAGTGCAGTAGAAAAGTGGGTTGAAAATTCTGGAGTGCTACTTTTATATCCGACAGTTCCTATATTTGAGATATTATTTGCCCAAACATTTATACCAAACTGTTGAGACATTGTTCCACTTATTCCATTATAAAATGATGAGTTCACAACCTACTCCTAAAAAAATTCTTTTATATATTCCATAGGAACATAAGAAGAGCCAAGTTTCATAAGAGGTTTTCCATCTTCATACCGAACAGATTCAACAGGGTAGATACCAAATTGTGTCTCTTGTTGTTTGTTATCTGCATCAAGATATTCAGATTTCACACTATAGTATCCGGCTGGAAGTTGTTCCCCACTATCGTTAAAACCATCCCATTCAAATGCCAAAACACCACTTTTGCCAGCTTGCCCATCTAAATCTATTTCTCTTACAATAACCCCATTTTTATCTGTAATGGTCATTTTCCCTGTTTTTATCTCTTCTTGAAAGTAAATTTCAAACTTTGCAGGACCAGATTTAGGAAGTGTTACTGCATTTGAGCCAAGACTTGCCATTTTCCCTATGGCTGCAAGTGATCCCATATCCATATTTTTATTTAATCTATTTACTAACTCTTCCATAGCTTTGTTTGTGTTGTTTGCCGATTCCAAGGTTGCCAATTGTGAAGTTTGACTAAGGATTTTTTCACTATCCATTGGTTCAGTTGGGTCTTGGTATTGGAGTTCTACTAAAAGAAGTTTCATAAAAGAGTCTTTATCTAAAACACTATTTGGATTTTCTACTATACCACTGTTCTTATTTGTGCCGTTTGCTACTTGGTTTAAATTTTGAGTTATTCCATTTATTGCCATAATCTATCCTTTTTTATTTATACATATTGAGGGACAATTAGCTCTATGCTAGTTGTCTCTTCTTCTAAATTTTCTTCTTCAAAAAAGTCACTTGACTCTTTTTCACTTTTACTGTTTTTCTGTTCTTGTTTTTCTCTTTGGTCTGAGAAGTTCATCTCTAAGTTTGTAAATCCCATATTTACTAGTGAGTTTTTAAACTCTGCTTGATTTTGTGTAAATAGGGACATTGTATTAGTATTTGATGATATGTTTACATGTAGGTTATTTCCACGATTGACAATTGTCACATCAACTTCACCCAATCCTTTTGGATTGAGTGCAAGTTGAACTCTCATAAAAGGGGGTTTGTAATTTTCAAGTTTTTCTTTAAAATCAGCTGCAAAATTGCTAAAAGTTTCTCTTGATGGGCTTAACTGTTTTGAAGCTATAGTATCAGTTTTTATTTGAGGTTTTAGTTCATTTCTATTTATAGTTGGTTCAGTTTTTACCTCATTACTTTCCGTTGTTTTAGTATCTGTATTTGAACTCTCATTTGTTGTTATAGTAGTTGTTTTTGTCTGTTTATCTGTTTTTATTCCTTGAAGTAAGTTTTCAATCATACCTTTTTTAGGTATATTTGATTCTACTTTTGTTTCATTTACTCTTGTGATTTCTGGTTTTTTTACCTCTTCATCTATCTTTACATGTAGTTTTTCTTTTAATGATAAATCTTCTTTAGTAATTTTTGTTTTGAGTTCTTTTTGTTCCTCTTTAACTATGACTTTAGAGACTTCTTCTTGAACAACTTTTATAGTTTTTTTAACCTCTTGGGTACTTTTTACTACTATAGTTTCTTTTTTTTCTTCAACTATTTTTTCTTTTGTAATTTCTTTTATAGTTTCTTTTTTCTTTTCTTTAGGGGTACTCATAATTTTTTCAAAAAGTGTAGGCTCTTTTTTTGCCTCTGTTTTAGGCTTTTCAATGTTGCTTATAGATAAAACTGTAGGCTTGGATTCACTCTCTTTTTTGGTTTCAACCAATACTTTTACATTTTCTTCTTTTGGAACTATAAAAAACTCTTTTTTAGCTAAAATAGGGAACTCTTTTTTTAGAGTTTCAATATTCATACTTTTTACAGAAAATTTTTCTAATCCCAAATCATATTTTTTTGATAATTTTAGAAGGTCTGTTATATTGTTTATATCTTTTAACTCTTTTAGAGCTGTTTTACTGTTGATTAGTTTTGTAAGTTTATTTGATAGTGAAGGAAAAGATGCTATCTTAGCATCAGGATTTTTTAGCAGGGAGATTACCTTTAATAAATCTTCTAGAAGATGATTTTCTAGTGATTTTTGTTCACCTTTGTTGTTCAAATCTAACTTTGTTCCTTCTTCTGAACTTTCCATCTCTAAAGTGAGTTTTGTTCCTTCTTTGGAAACTTCTAAGGACTTTTTTATTTGAGCAAACATAACAGATAAAAAATCTTTTGTGGAGGATTTGTCATCACCATTTGCAACATCACTTAAAATTTTTGAAGTTGGTTTTACTTTGGCTACGTTAACACCAGTTGAAATGGAAAATATCTCTTTCATAATTTGCCTTTAGAAATTTATCTAATGATATAAAAGCAAATTATGTTCCACTAATTTACATGTAGCTATTTTAAGAAAATTTAGATATAATATCCAGCTTATTAAATTAAAGAAACCCGAATAAAAATAAAAGATATTTTTTTCACTAGCAACTCTCAATAGAGTTGAAGTTTAAGTGAAAAGAATTTTTGATGGGCTTCGCCCATTAAAAGGAGAAATAAAATGGATATAGATTTTAAAAACATTGCAGTTATTGCACACGTTGATCACGGTAAAACTACGCTAGTTGATGAATTATTAAAACAATCAGGTACATTTGATGCACATACTCAAACAGAAGAGCGTATGATGGATAGTAATGATTTGGAAAAAGAGAGAGGTATTACAATTCTCTCTAAAAATACAGCGATTCACTATAAAGATACAAAAATTAACATCATAGATACTCCAGGTCACGCCGATTTTGGTGGTGAAGTTGAACGTGTTTTAAAAATGGTAGATGGCGTTTTGCTTCTTGTGGATGCTTACGAAGGTGTTATGCCTCAAACTAAGTTTGTTGTAAAAAAAGCTCTTTCACTTGGACTTCGTCCGATTATTGTTATAAATAAGATAGACAAAGATTCAGCTGACCCTGAACGTGTTATAGATGAGCTTTTTGACCTTTTTATTGCACTTGATGCAACAGAAGAGCAGTTAGAGTTCCCAGTAGTTTACGCGGCAGCTCGTGATGGTTATGCAAAATATAACATGGAAGATGCAAATGAAAACTTAATACCTCTTTTTGATACTATTTTAAAGCACGTTCCAAGTCCAACGGGGACTACTGAAAATCCACTTCAACTTCAAGTCTTTACACTTGATTATGATAACTATGTAGGAAAAATTGGAATTGCAAGAATTTTTAATGGTACTGTAAAAAAGAATCAAAATGTTATGCTCGCAAAAGCTGATGGAGAACAACTTAAGGGTCGTATTTCAAAGCTTATCGGCTTTAACGGACTTGAAAGAATAGACATAGACGAAGCAGCATGTGGAGATATCGTAGCAATTGCTGGATTTGAAACACTTGATGTTGGAGATAGCATTGTTGACCCTGCAAATCCTATGCCTCTTGATCCATTACATATTGAAGAGCCTACTCTTTCAGTTGTATTTGCCGTAAATGATTCACCATTTGCTGGACTTGAAGGAAAGTATGTAACTTCAAACAAGCTTGACGAGAGACTTGAAAGTGAAATGAAAACAAATATCGCTATGAGATACGAGAATGCTGGAGAAGGAAAGTTTAAAGTAAGTGGACGTGGAGAGCTTCAAATTACTATTCTTGCAGAAAACATGAGAAGAGAGGGTTTTGAGTTTTCTCTTGGTCGTCCAGAGGTAATTATCAAAGAAGAAAACGGTGTTAAGTTAGAGCCTTATGAGCATTTAGTGGTTGATGTTCCTGATGAGTTTACTGGTACTGTTATAGAGAAGCTTGGAAAGAAAAAAGCACAAATGACAACTATGAATCCAACGGGTGATGGACAGACTCGTATAGAGTTTGAAATCCCAGCTCGTGGGCTTATCGGTTTTCGTGGACAGTTCTTGACAGACACGAAAGGTGAGGGTGTTATGAATCACTCATTTTTAGATTTTAGACCCCATAGTGGTGGTGTTGAACATCGTAAAAATGGTGCGTTAATATCTATGGAAAAAGGAACAGCTTTAGGCTATTCACTATTTAATCTACAAGATAGAGGAACACTTTTCGTAGAACCTCAAACAAAAGTTTATGTCGGTATGATTTTAGGTGAGCATGCTCGTCCAAATGATTTAGATGTAAATCCTATCAAAGGAAAGCAGTTAAGTAACGTAAGAAGTAGTGGAGCAGATGAAGCTATCAAACTTGTTCCGCCTCGCAAAATGACACTAGAGCTTGCACTTGAGTGGATAGAAAACGATGAGTTACTTGAAGTTACACCAGTTGGGATTCGTGTTAGAAAGCGTGAGCTTGATGCTACTAAAAGAAAAAGACAGACAAAAAAAGATAAAAATGCGTAAATAAAATATATCTCTACATGTAGAGTTTTACATGTAGAGATAATTCCAAAGGATTTATTATGAATTCATTTCTTATAGCTGTGATAATAATCATAGTAGTTTTAGTTCTTCTATATAACTTTTTAATCTCAAAGAAAAACCAAGTAGAAAATATCTATGCTAGTGTGGATACTCTTCTAAAAAAAAGGTTTGATTTAATTCCATCTTTAGTAGCAACAGTTCAAGAAGCTATGAAGCATGAAAAATCTACTCTTGAAGAGATAACGTTACTTCGCTCGCAAGCGATGAAAAGTGGGGTTAGTAGCGATCAAATGGCTGGAATTGATAGTAAACTTAGTTCACTTCTTGGTTCTATCATGGTGGCAGTTGAAGATTATCCCGAACTTAAAGCCAATGAAAATACACTAAATTTACAATACTCATTAAATGAGATAGAAGAGCAACTTTCAGCAGCACGTCGGGCTTATAACCAAAGTGTCACAGACTACAACAATGCAACAGAGATGTTCCCAACCAATATGATGGCAAACTATATGAACTATAGAAGAAAACAAGTTTTTAGTATAGTAAAGTCTGAAAGAAAAAATCCAAATATAAAAGAACTTTTTGATAAATAATGAAAAAACTCTCTGAACTTTTAGACTTTTTTTACGAAAATATTTATCCAGATTTAGAATTTTTAGAGCAGAAGAGACTCTCCATATACTCATCTTTAAAAAAGATGGCTATTGTAATTTCTATCTTTACATGTATAGTGTTTTATATGCTTTTTAATATTTTTCCAAGCACTATAGATTTGCTTATCTTATGTCTTATTATACCCTCTAGTATATTTACTTTTATATATAAAATGAAAGTGAGTGGGTATGCCTTTTTATTTAAAGATCAAGTTATAGAAAAACTCGTTGAGTTTATAGGTGAAAGTTTGAGATACAGCAAAACAGGTATGATAAGTGAGCATGAGTATCGACTTAGTTCACTCTTTTCACAAAGAGTAGATAGATATAGCGGAGATGATTTAGTAGTAGGAAAAGTAGATGGTGTTGATATGCGTTTTAGTGAAATTCATACACAAATCAAGAAAAAAAGCAATAAAGGGAAAACTTATTGGCAGACTATTTTTAGAGGGCTTTTTTTTATAGCAGATTTTAACAAGCACTTTACGGGTAAAACAGTTGTTTTGCCAGATAATAGTGAAAAGTTTTTAGGTACACTCTCTCACTTTTTTCAATCTTTTAGCTCTCATGGGGAACTTATTAAGATGGATAATCCAGAGTTTGAAAAAGAGTTTGTTGTCTACTCAAGTGATCAGATAGAAGCAAGGTATATACTTTCTCATTCTCTTATGAACGCTATTTTAGAGTACAAGAAACTTGTAGGTAAAAATCTTTCTATTAGTTTTGTAGGCTCAAATATATATATTGCTATTGGCTTTAAAGAGAGATTATTTGAGCCAAAGATCTATAAAAAAGTAACAAGTTTCGAAGAAGTAAAATTTTATTTTCAAATACTTAGCTTGACGTCAAACATAGTTAAACACCTAAATTTAGATAAAAAACTCTGGTCTAAAAGATAAATTTGTTTACCGAAAAATAGTATAATAGATTTTAGAATAAAAGGGGTAAAATTGAATAATATTTTAAAAATAGCCATTAGTATAGTTGTACTAGTAGCATTGACATATATCATTGTAGATGCATTTTTTATGAGTGACAGTAAAACAAATACACAATTTGGTGGGTTTGGAAAGATGGTGGCACCAGGCGGTAAGAGTACTACTGTAAGCACAAATAAATTGGAAGTGAGTATAGATAAGATTTTAATCAATATGCACTCAGGGAATTACAAATACATGAAAGCAGATATGGCTTTTAAGATGAAAGATAGTGAAAATAGAGATAATTTGGTAAAAAGTATGCCACATATAAGAGATACAATATTGCGTTTTTCTTCAACTCAAGACAGTAATAAACTCTCAACACCTATGGGTAAGCAACAGTATAAAGAGGATCTAAAAGACCTTATTTATGAGTCTTATGGATTAGATATAGAGGATATATACTTTAGGGATTTTGTTTTAGCGAAGTAACTTTAAATAACGCTATAAATGAGAGCAACGCCATAAAAGCAGCATACAAATAAAGATAATCTCCATAAAAATACCCAGCCAATAAAGCTCCAACAAAGCCCCCTAAACCAAATGAAAATCCGTAGTAAAATTGTGCTGCAAGTTTTCTATTTTGATATACAGTATATAAAAAGCTAATTGTAACAGTATGATGTAGGGCAAATGTGATAGCATGAAATGATTGAGCAACAAATGATATGGTAAGAGATTCAGGGAATAAAAATAGTAGAAGCCATCTTATGATTGTAATAAATACAGAAAATTTGAGAATTTTTAGCAGGTTTAGCTTTAAAAGAGGTGATTGAAAGTAGAAAAAAATTATTTCACAAATTACACCAAATGCCCAAAGATAGCTAACCATTTCTAAACTTATACCACGTTCCGTTTCATAGATGGTAAAGAAATTATAAAATGTTCCAAAACTTATTTGCATGAAAAATAGACTTACCCATAGAAATGCAACTTTTTTAAGTTCAAATTTTTCATCATCTTGTTTTTTTGCTTTATGTCTGAAATCCTCATTTTTATAGGTTATAGCAACCCCAAAAACAAGCATAATAAAAACAAAGACTATATAAAAGTTAAGTCCAATCATATAATTATCTAGCTCTCTAGCAAGTATAATTCCTAGAACCATAAACCCAATTGAGCCATATAGTCTCGATTTACCAAATCTTTTTTTACCCAAATGCTCCATGGCGTAAGTTTCTATATATGGTAAAACCAGCCCTGCCGCCGCCCCAATAAGCATATTTGGAATCATAAAAAGATAAAAATTTTCTATTGTGAAGTAAAATAGGATTGCTCCAAGCAGTATGGAGAGAAGTGCAATATGAAAAACTTTTTTTGTTAACTCTATATGTTTTAAAAAAGCAAATGGCACGATAAATCGCATAAGTGGAGCAAGTGCAAAAACTATACCAATCTGCATAGTACTGTAACCAACCATCTGTAGCATTTTAGGCATAAAAATCACATATATAGCTGTCACACTAAAGTATGAAAAAAAGAAAGCAGAGATTTTAAAAAAAATCAATTTAATCTTCAATCTGTATTAGCATTGTTCCTGAAAGTAGGTCGTGTAGTGTTTTTTTATCTTTTCTAGCAATCGCAAGAAAAAGTCCAGCAACTAAAAGAGTTGAAAGTGCAAAAGTAAAATATCTAACTATTAGTTGAAATATAGAAGGCTTTTGAAGGTTATTACCAACAAGTTTTATACTATATGCCTTGTAGCCTGGAGTTTGTGATTTAAAAGACCAAAATCCCATGATGATAAAAAAGTGAGGTACAAATACATATATCCAACCTTCAAGCATATGTTCGGCAAACTCTTCACGAGAACCCATAACCAGATAAAAAACAACATATAAAAGAGGCATAAGAAGCATAAAAGTATCTGTTATGAAAGCTTTTACTCTATTAACAGGTGGAGTGATTGTAAAACTAAGAGGTTTTTCTTTCACCTCTTTTTGGGTAACTTTTCCTTGTTTTATATCTCTCCATCTACTCATTAGTTTCCTCTACTACCAGGCTTGAAAGCTTCACTTCCATATTTACAAAGTGGGCAATTTTCTTCATCATAAACATCAAATTCAAAATCTCCAAGAGCAAAGAAAGGAACATTGTTTGGCAGTTTACATGTAGGAGTAGCCAGCTTTTCACTTCCTACTCTTTTACAAAACCCACGATTTGCAAGAGCAGCAAATGCGACAATTTTACCACCTTGTTTTTCTATTTGTGAAGCAGCTTCTAAAACAGAACCACCAGTTGTGATAATGTCTTCACACATAAGGACTTTTTCACCTTTTTTTACTTCAAAACCACGTCTTATAGTCATCACTTTTTCAACACGTTCAGCAAAGATAAATCTAACACTTAAAGCGCGAGCAAGCTCATACCCTGCAAGGATTCCACCAAGAGCAGGAGCACAAACTGTGTCTACATGTAAGCCACTTTTTTTAATCATTTTAGCTAAATTAGATGCTAAAAGTTCAGCTACTTTTGGGTCTTCTAACACTTTTGCAGATTGTAGATAAAATTGTGAGTGTTTACCACTACTTAGAAGAAAATGTCCTTCTAAATAAGCTTCAGCATCTCTATATATTTTTTCTAAATTCATCATTAAATCTTTAGTAGCTCAGCTTCTTTAGCTTTTACTAGAGCCTCAATGTTAGAAACTCCGCCATCTGTTATCTTCTGTACTTCATCATGTGCTTTTTTTGACTCGTCTTCTGTTATCTCTTTCTCTTTTTCGAGCTTTTTAATTTTATCATTTGCATCTTTTCTAATATTTCTCATAGATACTTTTGATTTATCACCCATGATTTTTGCTTGTTTAGCATTTTCAGCTCTTTGTTCACTCGTCATTGGTGGAAAATATAGTTGGATTGATTCGCCATTGTTGTTAGGATTTACGCCAACGTTCGCTTCAGCGATTGCTCTTTCAACATCTTTAAGAAGATTTCTTTCCCAAGGAGAAACATTGATTGTTGTTGCATCACTAGCTAGAACAGTTGCTACTTGGTTTAGTGCAGTTGGAGTTCCATAGTAATCTACTTTTACATTATCTAAGATAGAAGTTGACACTGCCCCACTTCTGATAGTTATAAAGTCTCTTCTTAGAGAATCAAGTGTTTTCTCTACATGTTCTTGTTGGTCAAGATATATCTCATCTAGTTCCATATTTGTCCTTTGTCAATAGTTTTGTTGATATTTTATCTCCCACACTTATCACAATGCGAGATCTTTTATTTATAAGTTTTCTGTTTAGTTTCATGCTAAAATTGCCATTTTGTAGCTCTATATCTTGCCAACCATAACCAGTTACGTAAACACTTCCTTTTTTAGACATCTCATCTGTCTCTACATGTAGAGATTTTAAAGTAGAATTTTTTGGAAAAATTGTAGGCTCTTTCCATTTTGCATTTAGTGTTTTGTATCTCAAATATAACTTTAGATTACTTTTTCCAACAAGCGCGGTTCTATCCATATCGTAAACATCGCTAAAATCAGAGACAGCACCCATATTTTGGTTGATGATAGAATCAAATCCATAAGATTTTGCAATTTTCTGAACTCTTGGACTATACTCGCCGTAAGGGTAAGTAAAAACTTTTGGTTTTATTTGTAGCTCTTTTTCAAAAAGTGCTAAGCCTTTTTCAAAGTCCTTTTTTAGTTCATTATCGCTTAGATAGGTCATATGTTTATGTCCATAAGAGTGAAACTCAATGCTACCGTAATTTTTTATATCTCTAAGTTGTTCCCAAGTAAGATAATCAGGGTATCTTTTTTGAGTTGCTTCTACATAAACAAAAACAGAGAAAGGGTAGTTATACTCTTTAAAAACAGAGAGAGCATTTGTATAGAAACTTTTGAAGTTGTCATCTATAGTTAAAACAATCCATTTATTTGGTATCTCTTTTTTTTCTTTAAGTGCAGAGGTAAGTTTTTCAAGTGGAACGACTTTGTAGCCATTTGTTTTAAAATACTCAAATTGAGATCCTAGCTCTTCTAAGGTTGTATTTGTAGTAGGGTATCTACTATCGCCAAATCTATGGTAAACAAATATATGAGCATCAGCCCACATTGTTACCGCGATTAAAAGCGATAGTAGAAGAGGTTTCATGTCTTTTAGTTAGCTTTTGGAGCAGTTGGTGCACTTGGAGCTTTTGGAGACTCTGGTGTTGCAGGAACTACGCCTTTTTCTATCTTTATATCTTCCGCAATTGATACGTTTTTCTCTTGGTTGTAAAAGTATCCCAATGTTAAAGTATTTGCTACAAAAATAAGTCCTATAACAAATGTAAATTTAGCCATAAAACCAGCAGGTCCTTTTGCCCCAAATAGTGATTCGTTACTTCCACTATATGCTCCCAAGCCTATAGATGAACTCTTTTGTAACATAACCGCAATAGTTATAATAGCAGCTAAAATAAATTGTGAGACCAATAAAATTCCGGTCATTCTTAATGTCCTTTTAGTAAGTTTTTAGTATAATCGTTGCATTATACCCAAAATTTTTAAAAAAGAGTTAAAACTGCAACATATACAAGAATTTTCTAAACAATCAGTAACTTATAACAAAACTAATATTATTCAAAAAAAAGTGGGTACCTATCTTCTTTCAAAGGTTATATCTAAACCTAAGAAGATTTTAGATTTAGGTTGTGGGACAGGTGATATAAACAAAAAAATTGACTGGTGTTACGATACGTTTATAGGAGTAGATAGTGCATTAGGTATGTGTGAAAAACATCCGATAAATTCTAATGTATTAGTTATAAATAGTAATTTTGAAGATAAAAATTTTCAAAAAAAGATACAAAAAAAAGCTCCTTTTGATTTAGTGATTTCATCATCTGCTCTACAATGGGCAGATGACATTGAAAAACTCATAAAATTTACTTCTAAACTAAGCCAAAATATCGCATTTTCTATCTTTACATGTAATACATTCGCAGATATATATAATGTAAGTGGTTTAAAAACCTTTTTACCAAATGCAAAAGAGTTAGTAAGTATAGTAGAAAAATATTTTGATGTAGAGCATGAGATAAAAACATATCGATTAGAGTTTGAAGATAATATATCAAAATTTAGATATATCAAAAAAAGTGGGGTTAGTGGAGGGAAGCAAAAACTTACAGTGGGACAGACAAAAAAACTTATTCAAAACTACCCTCATACCTACTTAGAATTTGAGGTTCTTTTTATTTATAATAAAAAGAAATATTAATTATAAATTTAAGTAAAATATATTTAACCTAACAAATATACTTTTTTAAAATTTATACAAAGCCCTTTATATAAGCCAATATAACAATTATTATAAGTAATAATTTTAATTATTGGTAAAAAATACTTATCTAAAGCATACTTCTTAAAGTAAATAATTAGTTATTTTAGTAACATTTTAGTAACATTTGATAAAAATACAAGAATAAAAGTAAAATTTAATGAACTTTTTTAGTAATTTTTTAATTTTTTTAATTTTTATAAAAAAAATAAAAGCCCTAGATTTAGGGCTTTTCAACTTGTTGATATAAGTTATTCTTTTAGGGTTATTTTTTTCTAAGTTCGATGTAAGAATATCTACATACAATAGTATCTACAAATAGACGTTAAAGTTGAATAATTTCTATTAAAGCTTAAAACTTAAAATGGTTAGAAGGAGAAGCGATGACAGTAGAGATCTCACGTAGGAGATTTCTTCAAGGTAGTGTTGCATTAACAGTCGTAGGTGGAGTTACAATGACTTCATCTCAGATACTAGCAAGTGCAACAGCAACTACTAAGCCAGAAGATATTGGCAAAACGAAGAAAATAGCTACATTGTGTGAAATGTGTGTTAATAAGTGTGCGGCATTTGCATACGTAAAGAATGGTGTGATTACAAAATTGGATCCAAATCCATATTTTCCAAAATCAAGAAATATGCTATGTCCAAGAGGAAACTCAGGACTTGCAGCAATATATGATGAAGATCGTCTAAAGTACCCACTTATAAGAGATGGAGAGAAGGGTAGTGGTAAGTTTAGACGTGCCTCATGGGATGAAGCATATACTTATATTGGTGAAAAACTTACAAAAATTTTAGATGAAGAGAAAGATAACCGTTCAACTGTAGCATTTTGTGCAGGTGAAGGTATGGCTGAGCATACATTTAAAAATTTCTTTACAGGTTTTGGATCAGCTCATTTTCTAAATCACGCTAGTTTGTGTCTTGCAACAACAGTTTCTGGATACTCTCTAACAATTGGTGGATATGGACAAGCTGACCTTGAAAATGCAGACTATGTTATCATGGCAGGGGCAAACAGAGCAGAAGCTATCATTACTCCAGATTCAATGGACTTTTTCAAAAGAACAAAAGGACGTGGAGCAAAGTTAGTAACTGTAGATCCTAGATTTACAAATACAGCCGCAAAAAGCGATAAGTGGTTGGGTGTTAATGTAGGAACAGACTTAGCATTTGTTTTAGCTCTTACCTATGTAGCATTAAAAGAGGGAATTTACAATAAAGATTTTGTAGAAAAGAACTTTAATGATTTTGAAACATATAGAAAGCATATTATTGAAAATGGTTACACTCCTGAGTGGGCACAGAAGATAACAGGTATTAAAGCTGATGATATTTATGAAGTTGCTAGAGACTTTATGAAACATGCTCCTCGATCAATCTATTATCAAGGACGTCGTACAACTTGGAGCAAAAATGATTTTCAATTAAGACGTGCACAAGCTCTATTTTCAGCATTAGGTGGAGGGATAGATGTTAAAGGTGGTATCTGCTTTGGTAAGAAAATCAAAATGGAAGGACATGAAGTTCCTGCACCAATTTATGACCAAGCACAATCAAGAATAGATAGCTCAGAAGCAGCTGTTGTTGGTGGAAGTGGTACTTGGGTTGGATTTAGAAACAAAGTAATTGAAGGAAGAGCAGAGTATCCAATCAGAGCTCTTTTTAACTACAAACACAATCCAATGCAAAACATGCCAAACAGCAGAAAAACAGAAGAATTTTTAAAGAAGCTCGATCTTGTAGTTACTATTGATACTATGCCAAGTGATACTGTTATGTTAAGTGATGTAATTCTTCCAGAGTGCACTTACTTAGAGAGAACAGATCCTGCAAAGGTATATGGTGGAATTGAGCCAGCTATTGTTCAAAGGAACAAAGCAGTTGATCCGCTTTTTGAAAGTAAGCCAGTCATAGATATTATGAGGGGCTTGACTGCAAAGATTTCCAAGCCACTATTTGAAATAACTAAAAAGTATGATGAAGAAGTTCAAGAGATGATTAGTGAAGATGGTGAAAAGAGTGTATATGAAGAAGAATTTAATTTAACAAAGGCTTTTAAAGAGACCCAAGAAAATCTTAACCATCACTCAGTAGCAAATCACCCAGGTGCTGCAGAATCTTTGGCTGAAAAAGGTGTATTTTATCCTAATATGGACAAATGGTTCAAAAAGATTAATGTAAATGAGTATGAGTATTATCCCGAGAATGAGAAAGCATATTCTGTTACTAATGGTAAGTTTAAAACTCCATCTGGAAAAGTTGAATGTAATTTATCTTCTTTAACAAAGCGTGGAATTGATGCTATGCCAACATGGAAAAAAGAGTACGAGATGATTATACCTGATGGACAGTTTAGATTTGTTACGGGTCGTCATGCACAGTTTACACAATCTGGTTCATCAAATAACAAGATGCTTTTAGATTTAGTTCCAACTAACTACATGTGGATTAATAAAAGAGTAGCTACAAGAATGGGAATTAAATTTGGAGATGAGCTTGAAGTTGCAAGTAAAGTAGGTAAAACAAGAATTAAAGCATATCCAACTGAAAAAATTGGTTTAGATACAGTGTTTTTTATTCATGGATTTGGTAACAGGTCAGAAGATCTAACATTGGCACATGCTAATGGTGGAAATGATGCAAATATCATTGAAGATTCTATTGAGCCAATGCATGGGGCAACTTGTCTTCATGATACTATCGTAGAAATTAGAAAGGTTTAATAATGGCACGTTATGGAATGGCATTAGACTATAAAAGTTGTATAAATTGCCGTGCATGTGAAACTGCATGCAAGGCAGAAAATGGAGTTCTACTAGGTCGTGATAACTATAGACTATGGATTGGACAAAAAGAGATTGAGGGTGAATTCCCAAATCTATCAATCGCATCAATGACTTATCAGCCAAGTCAGTGTCAGCATTGTGATAATGCTCCTTGTCAACAAGTATGTCCTACAAATGCGACTTACTATGATGATAATGGTGTAGTTAGAGTAAATCCTGAGCAGTGTATCTTGTGTACATACTGTATTAACGCATGTCCTTATGATGCGAGATATGTTGATGATAGAACAGTTACGGTAGATAAGTGTAACTTTTGTTCAGATACAAGATTGGCAAACGGTGAGACAACAACAGCTTGTCAAGCAACTTGTCCTACAAAAGTTAGAACTTTTGGTGATTTAGATGACCCTAATAGTGATATTGCGCAGCTTTTAGAAAAGCGTGAGTACAAACAAATCAAAGAACACCTTGGTACTAAACCAAAACTGTTCTATTTACTGTAAGGTGGAATTATGAACTTATCAATTAAAAATTTAATAACATTTAAAAAGACTCCACTAAACCTTTTAGTGGCAGTTATAACTGTAGTTTTAGTAGGTGCATTTATGGCAGGTGCTGCATACTACCTTATGCACGGACACCATGCTTTTAATGTAACAAGACAACACCCATGGGGATTACTTATCGCTATGTATGTATTTTTTGTTGTTTCTAGTACAGGTCTTTGTATTATCTCTTCAATCGGTCATGTTTTTGGTGTTAAAGAGTTTCAACAAATAGGAAAACGTGCAATTGCTGGTGCAATTATAACAATTTGTTCAGGATTTGCTGTAATCGCACTTGAAATAGGACATCCAATAACTATGGTTATATACAACGTACTAACCCCCGGTCTTACATCTGCAATTTGGTGGATGGGTACGCTATACGGTATATATTTATGTTTTATTATGCTTGAGTTTTTCTTTTTGACTGTGAAAGTAGATCATAAATGGTCTAAAATATTTGGTATAGGTGGACTTCTTGCAGGTCTTGCTGCACACTCTAACCTTGGAGCTGTTTTTGGATTCTTGGTTTCAAGACCAACTGCAAATGGTGTGTTTTATCCGGTATATTTTATCCTCTCAGCGATGATTACAGGTTGTTATCTTATCTATCTTATTTACGGATTTAAATATAGAAATAATTACCCTGAAACACTAAAGCCAATGCTTTTAAAACTAAACAAGATTTTAGGTATGTTACTTGGAATTCTTATATTTTTTGAAGCATGGAAGATTTTAACAGCACTTTACGGAACAATGCCAGAGCGTGCAGAGACTATCCTTTATGCAGTAACAAGTCCAACTTTCTTTATTGGTGAGTTACTTTTAGGTATGCTGATTCCTTTCTTTATTATTTTAATAAGTAATGGACAAGCAATCAAGCCAATGGTATATGCTTCTTTAACAGGTATGATAGGTATCTTTTTTATGAGATATGACCTTGTACACGATACTTTAGTATATCCAATGACAATGTTAAAAAGAAGTGAGTATCAACTGCCTCCAACACTGCTACAATATTTTCCTTCTGCGACTGAGATGGCTATAGGTTTTGGTGGAATTGGACTTACTATACTAGGGCTTTATGTTGCAGAAAAAGTATTTAATTTAGAGCCAGAGCATTAATCACGTTACAACACACACGAAGACATCAGCTATGATGTCTTACTTTAATAAGGGAGACGATTATGAGAGTTAAACTACTAAGTGCTATCGCACTAAGCACAGCACTACTATTCACGGGATGTGCAACAAACGAGGGTGCTGCACCAGCAGTAAAAAAAGAGCTACACAAGCCAACAGCAAAAGTAGCAGGATTAATTAAGAAGTATAATCTAAAAATCGTAGATTATAACTATGCATTAAAAGCAATTGGGAATGGAACAAGAAAAGGAGCAAAAGCACTATTGATTGATGCAAGACCAGCAAAGATGTATGTAAAAAGTACAATACCATCAAGCCTAAATATTCCAGATACTGCATTCGATAAGTATGTAGGACAATTAGACGCAGTAAAAAAAGATAAAGAGATCTTAGTATACTGTGGAGGATGGCACTGCGGGAAAAGCCCAAAAGTGGCAGGAATGCTAAAGAAAAAAGGCTTTACTAACGTAAAACTATACCAAGCAGGTCAACCTGAGTGGAAAAAGAAAAACTATGTAGAAGTAGGAACAGCAGTAGTAGATACTGCATATAAAAAAGGTTCAGTAGTACTAATAGACGCAAGACCATATAAAAAATACTTAGGAGCAACAATTCCAAGCTCAGTATCAATTCCAGATACAAAAGTAGAAGGACTTGTAGGAAGATTTCCAATAGATAAAACAACTAAGATAATCACATACTGCGGTGGATATCACTGTGGAAAATCACATGTTGTAGCAAGAAAATTAAAATCTCTAGGCTATACAAATGTAGCAGTATACGCAGGAGGGGTTCCAGCATGGAAAAAAGCAGGAAAACCAACAACAGGCTCAAAAGCAAAAAAAGCACCAAAGACAGAAGCACCAAAAACTGCTAAAATGGTAGCAGGAATTATGTTGGGTGAAGATGAAGGGACAGTAGATGGAGAATGGTTTAAAGCAAAACTAAACAATCTTCCAGCAAACATTCAAATAGTTGACGTAAGAAGCTCAGAAGAATTCAAAGCAGGAGCACTACCAGGAGCTATCAATATAGAAGCAGGTAAGCTAAAAGCAGCAGAGCTAGTATCAAAGTTACCAAAAGGTAAAACAATAGTATTTAACTGCTCAGCAGGGGCAAGAAGCATGGAAGCATGGGATAAAGCAAAAGAAGGTAAAGCAGATATGACAAAAGTATATTACTTTGATGCAAACCTAGATTGTGCAGATGGAAAATGTAAAATAGAAGTAAATGAGCCATTAGGTTAATTTACCCTCTACATGTAAAGGATAAAACCTTTACATGTAGATATAGAAAAAACTTGTAAAGGAGAAGAAAATGAAAAAACTATTAACACTGTTATTCGCAGTAGTAGTTGGTTTGAGTTTTGTAAGCACTGCATCATTTGCAGGAACTGCGAAAGGTCAAAAGTTGTTCATCAAGAAGATGAAGAAACCTTGTGGCTTTAGTGGTGGAGTGATGGCTAAGAAACATACACAAGATGAATGGAAAACTATTCAAGATGCTGGAAAGCTAAATGATGAATTGATTTCAATTTGTCCTAAAGCTAAGCCACTTAAAGAAAAGTACATATCTCATGTATATGACTTTTTACACAATTACGCTAGCGATAGCGGCAATGTACCATCTTGATAACGTAAAAGGCAACAGGTTGTTGCTCACATAAATAGTTTTCAATCATTAGACTAAGAAATAAAAGAGGGATTTTCCCTCTTTTTCTCTCGAAAAATATACTTTTTACAATTTTTTATCAAAAAAACTTTACTTTTAAACAATAAAAATTACAAATCTAATTTTTTTTTAATTTTTCATAACTCCCAAGTTTAGCACTCCTGACGATAAAACCATAAGAAATTTTTATAAAAAATATTTTTTTTAATAATACTATAAAGAAATTATCATACAATACGTTATAGATACTTATAACTTAGATTATATAAGCTTATAAGTTAATAAAGGAGAAGAAATTATGAAAGTAGAGATCTCAAGAAGAAGATTTCTTCAAAGTAGTGTTGCATTAAGTGTTCTTGGTGGAACAACTCTTAGTACAACAAGTATTTTGGCAAGTGGCTCTAAGAAGGCTAAGTCAGATACAGCACTTTTGAAGAAGATTCCAACCATTTGTGAAATGTGTGTTAACAAATGTGCGGCAATTGCTCAAGTAAAAAATGGAATAGTTACGAAATTGGATCCAAATCCACATTTTCCAAAATCTAAAAATATGCTTTGTGCAAGAGGAGCAGCTGGGATTCATGCTCTTTATGATCCAGATAGGCTCAAATACCCTCTGATTAGAGAAGGGAAGAGAGGAAGTGGTAAGTTTAGACGTGCTTCATGGGAAGAGGCAAATGAGTTTATAAAAGAGAAAATAGTAAAAATTTTAGATGAAGAGAAAGATAACCGTTCATGTATAGGATACTGTGCTGGTGAAGGTATGGCTGAACATACATATAAAACTTTCATGGCTGATAAATTTGGTTCAACAAACTTTATAAATCATGCTTCAATCTGTCTTCAAACAACAGTTTCTGGATATGCACTTACTATAGGAGGATATGGACAAGCTGATTTAGATAACGCAAAGTATGTGATTATGGCAGGAGCGAATAGAGCCGAAGCCATAGTTACTCCTGATACAATGGATCTATTTAAAAGAACAAGAGGTAGAGGCACTAAGTTGGTTGTTGTCGATCCAAGATTTACAAATACTGCTGCTCATGCTGATGACTATTTAGCTATTAAGCCAGGAACAGATTTAGCTTTTGTATTGGCATTGACATATCAAGCTATTATTCATCAAACATATAATAGAACTTATGTAGAAAACAACTTCTCTGGTTTTGAAGAGTATAAAAATCATATTTTGGAGAATGAATACACTCCAGAATGGGCTGAGAAAATTACAGGAATTCCTGCAAAAGATATTTGTCGTATATCTTCAGAATTTATGGCGAATGCTCCACAATCAATCTATTATCAAGGTAGACGTTCAACTTTTGCTAAAAATGATTTTCAACTACGACGTGCTCAAGCAATATTTACAGCACTTGGTGGTGGTATTGACGTTAAGGGTGGAATTATTTTTGGTAAAAAGTTACCACTTGGTGGACATGAACTTAACATACCAATGTATGCAAATGCACAAGAACGTATAGAGAAAGGTGCTGCTGCAATTATTGGCGGTAGTGGCTCTTGGATAGCTTGGAGAAATATGGTTGCAGAAGGAAAAACTCCTTATCCTGTGAGAGGGCTTTTTGTATATAAGCAAAATCCTATGCTATCAGTTCCAAATACAGCAAAAACAAAGAAAATGCTAGAAAAGCTTGATTTGGTCGTTGTAATTGATACTATGCCAAGTGATACAGCTATGTATGCAGATGTTATTTTACCAGAGTGCACATATTTAGAGAGAGAAGACCCTATAAAATCATTTGCGGGAGTTGAGCCAGCAATTGTTTTACGTCAAAAAACAATAGACCCTATGTACGAGAGTAAGCCAGTAATAGAAATTATGAAGGGCTTAGCAGAAAAATTATCAAAACCACTTTGGGAAATTACTAAGAAGTATGATGAAGATGTTCAAGAGGAACTTTTGGAGCTTGAAAAAGGTGATACCGAAGAGGAGTATTATGAAGAGAATGGCTTTAATTTAGCCGATGCTTTTGAAGAGTCACAAGAACATATAAATGAGCATATGTTTAGAGCAAAATATAGCGAAAAAGCTTGGCATACACTTCGCGAAAAAGGTGTTTATTATCCGTTTATGGAAAATAGTTTTGAAAAACTAGACAACAATACTTATAAATATTATGAAGAGTATGACAAAAGCTATACGGTTATTAAGTTAGAAGATGAGTCTCAGCAAGAAGAGATGGATACTTGTGTAAATCCTAAAGATATAGCCGAGATAAGAAGAAAGTTCTCAACACCAAGTTCTAAAATAGAATGTTCACTTGCTAGTATGGCAAAAAAAGGAATAGCTCCTATGCCAACTTGGGAAGATAAAGATTATGTAAAAGTTCCTGATGGAAAGTTTAAGTTTATCAGTGGACGTCATGCACAATTTACACAAAATGCAACTCAAAATAATATAATGCTTTTAGAGCTTATGCATGAGAACTATGTATGGATAAACGATAAAGATGCTAAATATCGTGGCATAGAATTTGGAGATGTAGTCGAAATTACTAGTAGCGTGGGACAAGTCACTATTAAAGCTTACCCAACAGCTAAGATTGTTCCAAATACAATTTTTTATATTCATGGATTTGGAGCAAAATCAACAGGTCAGACATTTGCACATAGAAATGGAGCAAGTGATAATGAAATAATAGAAGATAGAATTGAGCCAGTTTTTGGTAGTGCAATTATGCATGATACGATTGTATCAGTAAGGAAGGTGTAATTATGAATTATGCAATGGCATTAGATTATCAAAATTGTATAAACTGTAAAGCATGTGAAACTGCATGTAAAGAGGAGAATGGTGTTCAACTAGGAGCGCATAAACAGCGGATTTGGGTTGGTGCAGTAGAGGGAACTATATTTGGTAAGCCATATATGAACCTATACCCTTCACAGTGCAACCACTGTATAGATGCACCTTGTGTTAGTGTATGTCCTACGTATGCTAGCCATTTTATAGAAGGTGGCATAGTCAAAGTAGATCCAAGCAAGTGTATTTTGTGTAAAGGTTGTATGGAAGCTTGTCCATATGATGCTCGTTTTGTAGATGATACAATGGTAGCAGTAGATAAATGTACTTTTTGTGACCACAGAATAGATAAATATGGGACAACAGCATGTCAAGCAACTTGTCCAACAAAGGTAAGAATGTTTGGAGATTTAGATGATGAAGATTCTGATTTAGTACAGCTCTTAAAGACAAAAAGATTCTTTTTTCAAAAAGAGAGCTCAGGAACACTCCCCAAATTATTTTATATTGTTCCAGATGATGATTCTTATGCGAAACAGAGTATTGGGCATGATACAATTATCCATACTTGGGATGAATTTAAACCAAGATATGATGCAGCTAAAAAAAGAAGGAGTCCAGAATGGAAAAGATAGTGTTTTTAGGTCTTGAGATAAATAAAATTAGCATAAAAGATCTTCTATTTAACAAAGCAATGTTTATAGCTTATGTCCTACTAGCTCTTGCTTTTTTCGGGATATTTGAAGTATTTCATATTAGATATTTTAGTGAAGCAGCAACTGCACATGCTTCTGGTATAGACCCAACTAATCCAGCTTTAAAAGAGGCAATGAAACTAGCTGTTTTTGGAACAGTTGGAGAAGTGAGTCGAGAAGTTCCTTGGACACTATTTATTACTAACTATATGTACATGATATATACAGGTAGTGGAATCATATTTTTAGTAGCACTTGCAGAGTTAATGAACATAAATTTAGTTGCTAGAGCAGCAGCTGGCTTTATGGTTGCAGGTTTATCAATGGTTCTTGCAGGGTTGTTTACAATTGCGACTGATCTTAATATGTTAAATATGCTTTGGATGTTACTAACGCCAAATATAACGGCGGGTATGTGGCTGATGTTGCCTCTTTATTGTATCTATATTCCTTTTGTTTTGTTTGAGATATATCTAATTCTTACAAACAAAAGGGAGTTAGCAAAAAAATTGGCATTGCCAGTATTGATTCTTAGTATTGGTGTTGACCTTATTGAGTATTACATTCAGGCAAAACTGTTCTCTATGAATACTGCTCGTCATTTATGGACAGAGTTTCCAGCATTGATGTTCTATTTTATTATATCTGCTTTTGTATCATCTTTAGGGATGATGGGAATTAATTCATACTTAGTACATAGAACAAAAAAAGAGTATGCAGAGTTAATGGACTTAATTAGAAGAGGAATGTTGTTCTTTATCTCAGTATTAGGAATATATGAAATCATGGCTTATATGGCAGTTGATAAAGATTGGACTTTCTTAATTCTTTTTGGACCATTTAAGTATTTGTACTTTGGAGGCTATATTTTTCTAACATTAGCTTTACCATTTTTACTTATTGTTAAACCAGGAAAACCAGTATGGACAGTTATAGCATCAATTTGTGTAGTTATAGGCGGATTTGCTGGAAGATATCTTTTCGTATACGGAGGAAATGCAAACCCATTGTCAAATAGATTTGGAATAGGGTATGAGCAGTATGATTTATATGCTGTACCTAGTACATTTAACTATGTTCATCCTCATCTTGGAGAAATATTTATAGTTGTTGGCTCAGTTGGAGTATGTATTTTAGTATATAAACTTTTTGATGGGCTATTTTCAATTGGTGATCTTAGAGAACACCACTAATCTTAAACACACACTAAGGACCTACGGGTTCCTAAATCTTTAAAAAAGGAAGTTAAATGAAGTTTAAACTACTAAGTGCTATCGCACTAAGCACAGCACTACTATTCACGGGATGTGCAACAAACGAGGGTGCTGCACCAGCAGTAAAAAAAGAGCTACACAAGCCAACAGCAAAAGTAGCAGGATTAATTAAGAAGTATAATCTAAAAATCGTAGATTATAACTATGCATTAAAAGCAATTGGGAATGGAACAAGAAAAGGAGCAAAAGCACTATTGATTGATGCAAGACCAGCAAAGATGTATGTAAAAAGTACAATACCATCAAGCCTAAATATTCCAGATACTGCATTCGATAAGTATGTAGGACAATTAGACGCAGTAAAAAAAGATAAAGAGATCTTAGTATACTGTGGAGGATGGCACTGCGGGAAAAGCCCAAAAGTGGCAGGAATGCTAAAGAAAAAAGGCTTTACTAACGTAAAACTATACCAAGCAGGTCAACCTGAGTGGAAAAAGAAAAACTATGTAGAAGTAGGAACAGCAGTAGTAGATACTGCATATAAAAAAGGTTCAGTAGTACTAATAGACGCAAGACCATATAAAAAATACTTAGGAGCAACAATTCCAAGCTCAGTATCAATTCCAGATACAAAAGTAGAAGGACTTGTAGGAAGATTTCCAATAGATAAAACAACTAAGATAATCACATACTGCGGTGGATATCACTGTGGAAAATCACATGTTGTAGCAAGAAAATTAAAATCTCTAGGCTATACAAATGTAGCAGTATACGCAGGAGGGGTTCCAGCATGGAAAAAAGCAGGAAAACCAACAACAGGCTCAAAAGCAAAAAAAGCACCAAAGACAGAAGCACCAAAAACTGCTAAAATGGTAGCAGGAATTATGTTGGGTGAAGATGAAGGGACAGTAGATGGAGAATGGTTTAAAGCAAAACTAAACAATCTTCCAGCAAACATTCAAATAGTTGACGTAAGAAGCTCAGAAGAATTCAAAGCAGGAGCACTACCAGGAGCTATCAATATAGAAGCAGGTAAGCTAAAAGCAGCAGAGCTAGTATCAAAGTTACCAAAAGGTAAAACAATAGTATTTAACTGCTCAGCAGGGGCAAGAAGCATGGAAGCATGGGATAAAGCAAAAGAAGGTAAAGCAGATATGACAAAAGTATATTACTTTGATGCAAACCTAGATTGTGCAGATGGAAAATGTAAAATAGAAGTAAATGAGCCATTAGGTTAATTTACCCTCTACATGTAAAGGATAAAACCTTTACATGTAGATATAGAAAAAACTTGTAAAGGAGAAGAAAATGAAAAAACTATTAACACTGTTATTCGCAGTAGTAGTTGGTTTGAGTTTTGTAAGCACTGCATCATTTGCAGGAACTGCGAAAGGTCAAAAGTTGTTCATCAAGAAGATGAAGAAACCTTGTGGCTTTAGTGGTGGAGTGATGGCTAAGAAACATACACAAGATGAATGGAAAACTATTCAAGATGCTGGAAAGCTAAATGATGAATTGATTTCAATTTGTCCTAAAGCTAAGCCACTTAAAGAAAAGTACATATCTCATGTATATGACTTTTTACACAATTACGCTAGCGATAGCGGCAATGTACCATCTTGATAACGTAAAAGGCAACAGGTTGTTGCTCACATAAATAGTTTTTAAGCTTTAAGAGATTCTATAATAGGATCTCTTTTTCTAAGTTATAAAGTTCATATCGTATCTGTTTAAATTTTTCTGCATTTTTTTCATCTGTAAGTTTCAAAATCTCTTCTAAAACTCTAGAGCTCTCTTGTGCTCTTTTTATATTTGATAGTATGATAGATTCTAGTGAATTTCTTTTTTTCTCGCTCTTAGTGGTTTCTTTAAGAGGGTCATTTAAAATATCTCTATGAGTAAGAAGTTCATGAAAGTTTTCTAATCTAGAAAGGTGACGTAAGTTTTTAAGTTTTAGAGATAGTTTTTTAGAATTTTTGTTGTATCGGCATATATCTTCTACTACTCGTATACCTTCTCTAAGACGATTTAGATTAGCATCAAGAATACGAAGTGTCCGAGGAGGCAATGCCCCCTCATTAGTATTAGTCATCACGTCCAAAGATTCCAAGTATCTGCAATAAAGCAACAAATAGGTTTAGAAAGTCAAGATAAAGAGCGATTGCTCCTTCTATAGGAGTCTCATATCGACCTTTGATAATATTTTGCGTATCATAAAGTATAAAAGCACTAAACAAAATAGCACTTATGCTTGCAATAACAAGTTGCATAAGTGAACTTTGAAAGAATAAATTCATTAAACCTGCAACTACAACAACAATTAGTGTTATAAAGAGCATTTTACCCATAACGCTAAAATCACGTTTAGTATTCATAGCAAATATAGAAAGTCCACCAAATGCAACAGTTGTTAGCATGAAAGCATTAGCAACAATACTGGCTCCTCCGGTCATGCCGAGTATGTTTGTTAAAAGCGGAGCAAGTGTTAGCCCACTTACAAATGTAAATCCAAATAGTAATGCAAGATTTAATCCAGCTTTTTTCTTAGCTATGTATAGCCCAAAAAGTAGACCAAATTCAAGTATAACAAGTCCAAAAAACCAGCTAGATATTGCTTCAGCCATTCCTATCCCAACATAAGCACCAGCACTTGCAGCTAGTAAAGAAGCAGCAAAAAGTTGATATGTCTGTTTTATAAAAACTCCCATTGAGCTTTTTGTTTGAGTTTGCTCGTAAGAATTTTCTTGTGCATGATCATTTATATATTTTCTATCGTATAATCCCATAATTTTTCCTTTTATTAAAGTAGGCTATTATATTTAATTAATATTAATGGAACATAAATAAGGTGAAAGTAGAGCCATTTAGTAGTTAAATGGCTTTTAGGAAAAGAGCAGTTACTGTTTTTCGTGAACTATTTTTTTAGTCTCTTCTTCAAATGCAGACTCACAACTCTCAACAACTTTTTCGTGCATAATTTCGTGCATAATTTTTCTTGTTTTTGCTTTGTCATCATTTTCAGGATTTGAATTTATAATTTTAAGAACTTCTGCTTCAAAGTTCTCTATACAATCTTGTGCATTCATATCAGCTGTATTTGCAGCTTTTTTTGAATCTTGTGCATGTTTTGTAATTACTTCAGAAGGTTCAATCTTTTTATCGCCAAATACCATTTTTTTGATTTCATCTTCAAAACTTGATTCACAAGTCTCATGAGTATCAGTTTCTACTCTTCCCTTTAAAATTTCTATCTCTTGTTTCTTCTCATCTCCTTGTACTTTCGAGTTAACAATTTTAACAACTTCGCTCTCTAAATCCTCAATACAACCTTTGTCTGCTAGACTCATAGATTGAGCAGCGAAGATAACAGAACATGCTAATAGTGAACTAGCTATAATTTTTTTCACGATATATCCTTTTAAAATAAAGAATTATAATCTTTTATTTTATTAATTATAACATTAATTTTTAAAAAAACTCTTAAATACAAAGTTTTTACTTTTAACGTCTGAAAATAGCAACAACTCTATATAATATATAGTGAGTAAAAAAAGAATTTTCAAGATCGTAAAAAAGATTTCGATACCTAAGCATATATTAAGCAATGATTGTATATAATTTCGTCCTCGTTTGAGAGAACG
>CAZHBU010000006.1:0-47658 GCA_964530865.1 uncultured Sulfurospirillum sp. | reverse complement strand
TACAAACTTCTTACTACAGAAGGTCTAAAAAGCACCAATGTCTCATATCAATCATTTTTAATGCAGCTTTTTGGTGAACTATTTTTATATATTAATGATGTTATCGTCTTTGCAAAGCGATCTTATGATATTGAAAATATAGATAAAATATATATAGGTTCAGAAGTTGGTATGTTTGTGGGTGTTGATGAGTATGCAAAAAGTTACTTAGGACTTGAATCCTATGAGTTTAACTTTAGTATAGCAATTAATTCAAAAGAGTGGTATGTAGATCAAATACATATACTCATGTGTTTAACATCACAAGTATATTTTGAAAACAGAGATGACAAACTAAACTTCTCAATTTACAAGCGTCCTCCTCCTTTCAAGGAGAGGCCTATTGGTAAATTAGTAGGGGTAGTTGCAACTAGTATTATTCTTAGTATTGCATATCCTGCTTATCAGTATGGCTACTCACAATTTTTGCAAATACAAGTGAATCAAGCTACTAAAGAGTACAAACTAGCCAATAATGAAGCAAATATAATAAGAGCTAAAATAGCAAAATTAAAAAAAGAAAGAGCCAAAATAGTAGCACTAGTAAAAAAAGAATCTGATAAACTGGATTTTAGAAAAAAACTATTGACTGAAATTCACAAAAAGAAAACTCAATACTCAATGAAATCTCTTATTTTAGTAGAATTAATTGAAATATCAAATTACTATAAATCTAAAGTATCTGTAATTAGCTATAAAGAGAATCAAATAATTCTCTCTATACAAAACAGAAGTGAAAAAAAGATAACTGAGTTTATTCAAGAGTTAACAAAACTAAAAAAATACAAAATAACTACTGACAAAATTGAAAAAGATATTAAAAATAATCTTTATCTTAGTCAGATAGTGGTAGGACTTTAATTATGAGTGGACCTAGTACATTCGATAAGATAGATAATTATCTTAAAGGCAAAAAAAGTAGCGAACTTTCACTAATATTTTTTATGATATTTGTTACTATTGGATTTGTTATTTATTCATCTCTTTTTCCAGTGACTGAAAAAATACTTAAAAAAACTAAAAACACGCATAAAAGTATACACTCTAAATTGAATCAAGAAAAAGCATATCTTAACTCTGTAACACGCAATGGTGATAAAAATTTCACTATTAAAAAGATGAGTTTAGAAGTTAAAAAGCAGAGAAAACTTCTTGAAGATACAAAATACGCAAATGCATACGTAGATACAAAGCTAAAAGAGTTATCTTATCTACTGTTCAACGATAAAAATTGGGCAAAATTCATAGATTCTATAGCTTTTATAGGACAAAAATATGGTGTTGAAATAGCTCTAATAGGTAATAGCTTTTTTGAACCAAATCTTCAAGAGATAAAACAGGTTTTAACAGTTCAAGTAGACTTTGATGGCGAATTTAAAAATATACTGAAATTTATTAATGAGCTAGAAGAGAGTGAGCTTGTTGTTGATATTAACAACCTAAATTTAGAGAGCAGTGATACAATAACTGGAACTCTTAATATAGCTGTATGGGGGATGAAATATTGAAAACAATAGTAGCATTAATTTTATCATTAATTCTGTCTTCTACTCTAGTAGCAGCAAAAAATGATAATTTTACTGAAAGTTTTAAAAAAAAGATAGCAGAGTATGATAAGTTTTTTTCACAAATTAGTGAAAAAAGAATTGGTGTGTCTAACTCAAAAATAGACACTGTTAAAAACCCTTTTATAATGACTTATTCCAAATTAGTTGCACAAGATAGTAATGGCACGGTAATTCAAAAAAAACCTACCTATATCTTAACTGCAATATTTAACAAAAAAGCTAAATTAAATGGTCAATGGTATAAACTACATAGTGAAATTGGCGATTTTAAATTAGCAAGTATTAGAAGTAACAGTGTAATCATAAAAAATGAGCACTTTAAAAAGGAACTTTTTATAAGGAAGAGCAATGTTAACAAAATTAAATTTTCTTCGAAATAAGTATGTCTTACTAATAGCACTTATGGCTATTTTAAGTCAACCACTAAGTGCGGCGAAGAGTTGTGATTATAGGGTATTTAATATAAAGACATCAGAAAAGGTATCAAGTATCGATCTCTTGACTCAAATAGCTGATAGTTGTGATTTTAGTATAGTTGTAAAAGATACTTTTGCTTCTACACTTTTAGAAAAAGAGTTATATGGTATAAACATTAAAAATCTTTCTTTAGATGAAATTTTCAATGTACTTATCTCAGATAATGATCTATACTACGATTATAGTAAAAACTTTTTAAAAATCTCTGCTTTGAAAACTAAAACATTCAAAATTGACTATGTAACCTCTGTTAGGCAAGGTACTGCCAATTTAAGTGCATCAGTTGATATAACTATATCAGAAGGATCTACTGGAGCAACTGCATCTACAAATGGAGATCACTCGATAAATTCTGTTGAAACATTTGATTTTTGGGCAACTATGTTGTCTGAAATAACTTCGATCATGAACACAGGCTCTGAAGAATATGTTGCAAAAGCACCAATAATTAACTCAAATGCTGGGTTAATAACAATAACAGGAACCAAAGAGCAATTAAACAGGGTAGAATCTTATATAAAAGTTTTACAAGAAAGCCTTCACAAACAAGTTTTAATAGACGTTAGTATATTATCAGTTGTTTTAAACAAAGGACATGAAACTGGTGTTAATTGGAAGAATTTTAATTTATCGTTGAAAAGTGTGACAACAGGAGATGATACTAAAGACTTTATTACAGGTGCTGCAAGCTCAACAGTAAACATGGTAAATAATGCAGTATTTACTATGGAAGGTTTAGTTGATTTTCTAAATATAAATGGTGATACCAAAGTAATATCAAGCCCAAAAGTACTAACTATGAATAACCAACAAGCACTTATAACTATTGGTGACAATATAAACTATAGAGTAAAAAGTACTGAAAATAGTGCTGATGCTACAGGTACAGTTAGTGAATCATTTGATAATTTTTCTATATTTATTGGTGTCCTTTTAAATATAACTCCTGAGATAACTAAAGATAATGAAATAATTTTAAGAATAAATCCAGCAGTTAGTAACTTTAAATACTCTGATGATGACACTAGAACACTACCTGGAACTGCTCCAAGAGAAATAGCTCCAGATACTTCAGAAAAGAAACTTTCTACCATAGTTAAAGTAAAAACTGGAAACACTATTATACTTGGTGGACTTATAACGAATACGGAAGGTTTAAAAGGCTCAAATGTACCAATTTTAAGTGATATACCTCTTTTGGGTGAAATATTTAAACATGAGTCAGTAACAAAGAAAACTGAAGAACTTATATTTGTAATAACACCAAGAATAATTGGTCCAAAAGATGATACACAAGCAACTCTAAAAGATTTAGGTTTCTCCAAGAGAATATATGAACAGTAACTATACAGGACTCAAAAACATCTTCGTAGATGGAGAAGTTTTTGATTATGTAAATTTAGATAAATCAGCTTTTGCTTATGAGAGACTTGTACAAACTCTTGATAAGCCATTAAAGCTGATTCTCTTTTTTGGTAAACCTGGTACCGGTAAAACTTTTCTACTTCAAAAAATTTATAATGATTATAAAGATAAGAAAAATATAGTTTTTTTCCCAAGACCTTTTTTTGAAGAAAAAGAATTTTTGAACGCATTATATGAAGATGTTTTTAAAGAAAATTCTCCAGAATTTTCAGGTTACAATGAATTTTTATCTACTGCTACTCAAAAACTTAATGAAAAAGAGTCTGTTACAGTTCTAATAGATGAAGCGCAACTATATCCTCAAGAACTCATTGAAAAAATTAGACTTATGTCAGACTCAAGAAAATTCAAGTTTCTTTTTACGGTCCATAAAACCGAAAAAGAGGATGTCTTAGCAAAAGATTATTTTCAAACTAGGATTTGGGAAACAATAGAACTACACAATTCTTCTTATAAGGAAATAAAAACATATATAGAAAAGAAGATGCTTTTCCACAATAAATTTGAATATCTTTCATTGTTTAAAGATGCACATTTTAAAGTCCTCATGAAAGTCACGCAAGGTAATTTAAGAACTATAAATAAACTAATGTATAAACATTTTGAAATATTAGAATATTATGATATAAATAAACCTTCTGTCGTAAGAGGTGAATCTCTTAAGACAAAATTTTTAGAAATGGCTGCAATAAACTTAGGAATGATCAATGTTTAATGCTGAAGATATAATAGAGCTAGAAAAAAAATGGTCTAAATATAAATTAAAACGACAGAGTAAAATTTTTGCTTCTCTTTCTTTATTCTTAATTATAACTTTATTTATTGCTTATAACATCTTTATAGAAAAACCAAAGGAACCTAAAAAAATAGAAAATACAATTATTAATGAAGCTAAACAACAAATTAAGAAAATTTATACTATAGAAAAAAATATTACTATTGCAGTAGTAAAGGATGAGTCCAATATAACAGAAAGTAAAATTTCGGTCCCTAGTGAAATTGATATTAAAAAAATAGATTCAAAACCATATCATTTTAAACTCGAATCAACAAATCAAGGAAGTGAACTATTCTCTTCAAATGGTTTTTTAACTCTTAGTACATTAAATAACAAAGAAGAGATGAGTGAAGGACAAGATAACATTGTAAATTATGAACAAGAAATTATTCAACCTATTAGAGAAACTCAAACTACTGAAACAAAAAATAAAGTTGAAAACAAACAAGTAAAAATATCAATTGATATGCAAGAAGTTGACACTATTACTTACCTCAAAGATAAATACTATACTACTTCTAGTATAGTATTTGCTTTAATGTTAGCAGAAGAGTATTACTATGAAAAAGAGTATGACAACTCTTTAAAGTGGGCACTTATTGCCAATGATACTGATGCTCAAAATACAAAAAGTTGGTATTGGTTTGCAAAATCAAAAGTACAACTAAACCAACAAGATGATGCAATAAAAGCTTTAAAGGCTTATCTTTCAAATAATAGCTCAAAAAGTTTAAATACTCTATTGCACAAAATAGAACTTGGAGACACAGATGATTAAAAAAATGACCTTGTTTTTTATACTATTAGCAACATTTTCATATGCTATAGATAAAAATGATATACTTAATCTTTATGATAGAAAAGAGTATAGAAAAATTTGTCTTAAAGCTGGAGATTTGTACCAAAAATATAAAAGTGATGAGGAATTTTTAAATATATATGCTCACTCTTGTTTAGAAGTAGATATGATTAACAGAACTATATTACCTATAGTTAAGTTATACAAAACAGCTGAATCTAGAGAAAATGCAGCATATTTTGCTACTATTCTTTATCAAAAAAAATTACTTTATCATGCTTTGGTTGATGATGTTGATATATCATATATTAATCTACCAAAAACAAAATATATTTTATCTATTATTTTTAATAAATTTGTAAGTGGAGATTATAATTATAAAAATGGTGCTTATTGGTTCAAAGATGATGAAAATAGTAATATAAGTTACAAGTTATCAACAGAGATGCACCAAAAAGTTAAAAAAATATTTTTAAGAACCTATGAAAATAGGGAAATAATTAAAATACGCACATATTGGTAAACCATGAGTAAAGCAACAGATAACTTTTTAACATATCTTATAAAAAATAGAATAATAGATGAAAATAGTGCAAATCAAGTTTCAGAACGACTCAAAGACACAAAAGATCTATTAGGTGACATACTTGTAGATAATGGTTATTTTGGACAAGAAGACTTAATACTACTTGTCATTGAATTCTACAAAAAAGGATATATAACGCTAGGTGAAGTAAATAATAACTTTGCATTAGAGGTTATATTTTTCTTGCAAGAGTTGGCTAAAAATTTAAAACTTGAATATATTGATTTAGATTCAGTTGATATTGATTATAGAATGCTGGCAAAACTACCATTTGCTCAACTTAAGAAATTTGGTGCTCTTCCTATTAAAGAAGATGAAATTAATGTATATATAGCCTTAATTGATCCTATGGATATGCATGCACAAGAAGGTGTTCAAAGAATTTTTCCAAGAAAGTTAGTTAAATATATTATTTCAGAACCATTTCAAATTGAAAAGTATATAAATAAAGCAGAAATGAGCGAAAGCATAAAAGGACTTATTGGTGAAATACGTAAAGAAATAACTTCGAGTGCTGCTGATAACCCACAAGAGTCATCAGGCATACTAAAACTCATAGAAATTATTTTAAAAACTACTATTTTAGCTGGTGCTAGTGATATACATATAGAACCAACAGAAAACAACTGTATTGTCAGAGGTAGAATTGATGGTATGCTTAATGAAACATTTATATTTGACAAAGATATATACCCTCCTCTAGCCTCAAGAATGAAACTATTATCAAATATGGATATTGCGGAAAAAAGAAAACCACAAGATGGTCGTTTTTCAGCTACTATCTTGGGGAAAGAATTTGACTTTAGAATTTCTACACTACCAATACTAAATGGTGAGTCAATTGTTATACGTATCCTAGATAAATCAAAAGTTATGATTAATATTGAAGATTTAGGTATGCATCCAAACAACTATAAAAAATTTAGTAAAGCTATGAAAGCCCCTTATGGTATCATCTTTGTTACAGGACCAACAGGAAGTGGTAAAACAACTACTCTTTATGCAGCTTTAAATGCTATTAAAAATGTAGCAACAAAAATAATTACAGTTGAAGATCCCGTAGAGTATCAACTAAACCTTACCCAGCAAGTTCAAGTAAATCAAAAAGCTGGACTAACTTTTGCAAGTGCACTTAAATCTATATTAAGACAAGATCCTGACATTATTATGATTGGTGAGGTTAGAGATTCAGAAACACTTCGTATAGCTGTTCAAGCTGCACTTACTGGGCACTTAGTATTTTCAACACTACATACAAATGATTCTGTTAGTGCTATTACTAGAGTTATGGATATGGGAATAGAGCCTTATCTACTTAGTGGTTCACTAGTTGCCATTGAGGCACAAAGACTCGTTAGAAAACTTTGCCCTTATTGTAAAGAGAAAACCACTCTTCCGCAAACAGTATTTGAAGATATAAAACAATATATTCCAGAAAACTATCAATTTTATAAGCAACATGGTTGTGAAAAATGTGCTCAAACAGGATATAAAGGAAGAGAAATGCTTTCTGAAATTCTTCCTATAAGCGAAAAAATGTCAAGCATGATAGCACAAAGTGCTAGTAAAAAAGAGATTCATGACCAAGCAGTTAGTGAAGGTTTTACAGATATGTTCCAAGATGGAGTTATAAGAGCTGCAAATGGAATAACAACATTAGATGAGATTATAAGGGTGGCAAAATCATGAAATATTTTGAAATACACTCCCTATTTAAAGGGAAAAAAGCTATTAAGGTTATTAAAGCTCCAAATAAAAATGATGCTATTAGTATGGCAAAATCAAAAATTCCAGGAGTTATTTTAAATGTAAAAGAGACTTCTGCTCCAGTAGAAGATCAATTGGAAAATCTAAAAAATAATATCATGAATGCTATCACTAAAAAAAGTATTCAAATGAAAGATTTAATTGCAGCTATAAGACAACTAGCAGTTATGACAGATGCTGGTATATCTATTCATGATAGTATAAAAGAAGTTTCAAAGGCTACAGTCGATAAAACTCTAAAAGAAATATTTGAACAAGTTGATGATGATTTGAACTCAGGACTTAGTTTAACTGAATCAATGATGAGTTTTAGACATGAATTAGGTGATGTCACCATAGCTATGGTAGAGCTTGGAGAGAGTACTGGTAATATGGCAGAATCTCTTGAAAAACTTGCAGAAATTTTGGAAGAAATAGAAGAAAATAGACAAAAATTTAAAAAAGCTTTAAGATATCCTATTACAGTAATAATTGCAATTGGTATAGCATTCACAATTCTTATGGTATATGTTGTTCCAAAATTTAAAGATATATTTGCTAAACTACATGCAGATCTTCCTGTTCCTACAAAAATATTACTTTTTATGGAACATATGGTCAATAATTATGGTCATCTACTACTCATAGGGCTTATAGCAACTATTGTAACTTTTAAATACTTACTGAAAAACAACACAGATTTTAAAGCACAATATGATAGATATATTCTAAAAGTATACCTTATAGGAAATATTACATTTTATGCTACGTTAAGTAGATTTACTCTTGTTTTTACAGAGTTAATTAGGGCAGGTATACCTATATCTGACGCTTTAGATACTGCACTTTTGACACTTGATAATGTGCATCTTAAGAAAAAACTAGCAGCTGTTAAAACCTCCGTGAGTCGTGGTATATCTTTAACTGAATCTTTTAGAGACACTGGCTTGTTTGAAGGTATGCTTGTGCAAATGATTCATGCAGGTGAACAAAGTGGTACTCTTGATAAAATGTTAGATAAAGTTACAGGCTATTTTAAGTCAAAATTTAATGAGATTATTGATAATATTGCAGCATATATTGAGCCTATCTTACTTGCATTTATTGCAGGTATGGTTCTTCTAATGGCACTTGGTATTTTTATGCCAATGTGGGATATGGCACAAGCTGTTAAAAACTAAAGTAGGTTAAAAACCTACTTATTAAAAAGGCCAGATTGATTCAACATACTTAGAACCCCATGGTTTTTCAGTAGCTTGATCTATCTCGCCTTCAGTTTTGTAAAGTATCTTTGCATCGGCTATATACTTTGAGTCAATTGTATTTTTTTGGTCTATATCATAAGGACGTATAACACCACTTATCTGTACTATTTGTTTTTCGCCATTAACAAGAAGTTCACGATTTCCTGCTATAAAATAGTTTCCATTTTTAAGTATCTTAATAATTCTAGCTGAAATTGTTGTAGTAAAAGATTCATTTCTTGTATTTTTACCACTCCCTTTATATGAGTTAGTAGATCCTGCTTCAAAACCAATTTTTCCAGCTTTATTAAGAAGAGTACCGCCAATACCACTAAATACGCCAGCTCCAAGCTTATCATTACTCTCTTCTGTAATAGTCTTTTGACCAGTTGAGCTTTGTGCTATCGTTTCACTTATAACAACAGTAACTATATCATTTGGATTCATAGCCTTTAAATCAGCAAACAAAGGGTTTTCTCCTTGACCAAAAAGACTACCTGGATTTGATACTATCTGTTGCTTTGTTGAAGGAGGAAGCTGTTCCACATAAGCAGGTGGTTTCATATCCATCTTAGGGTCAACAGGATGTGTTGAGCAACCTACAAACAAAATTCCTATCACAGCTATAGATAAAGATATTTTCATTTACTCTCCAAATTATTTTCTTTCATATATTAAGCAATTTAAGTTCCTAAAAGTGAGTATGCCTGTATTGCAATCTCAAGTTCTTCATTTGTAGGTATTATAAGTACTTTAACTCTGCTATTTTTTGTAGATATGTCTAAAATTCCTTTTGCTCGTTGATTGTTTTTAACTAGATCTAACTCTATTCCTAAATTTTCTAAATTTTCGCAACATCTTTCTCTTGTGTCTATATCATTTTCTCCAATGCCACCAGTAAAGATGATACAATCAAGCTTACCAACAACAGCATTATATGAACCGATATATTTTTTTATACGATAAGCAAACATATCAAGAGCTAACTGTGCTTTACTATCACCATTTTCAGCCATCTGTTCAACTTCACGCATATCATTGCTACCACAAATTCCTTTTAATCCACTCTTCTTATTTAAAAGTTTATCTAAATCCTCAATATCTAAACCATTTTTTCTTGCAAGATAAAAAAGTATTGCTGGATCTAAATCACCACTTCTAGTTCCCATAATCAAACCCTCTAGTGGAGTCAATCCCATGGTAGTATCAACACATTTTCCATCTTTAACTGCAGCCATACTAGCACCATTGCCAAGATGTAGTGTAATTATATTTAAATTATCTTTTCCTAAATACTTAGATGCTTCTTTTGTAACATAGTGATGTGAAGTTCCATGAAAACCATATCTTCTAACACCATCTTTTTCATAATTTTCATAAGGTAAAGCATACATGTAGGCATAACTAGGAATTGTTGCATGAAATGCTGTATCAAACACCGCAATTTGAGGAACTTTTGGAGATTGTTTCATTGTCACTTTTATGCCATCAAGATTGGCAGGATTATGAAGTGGTGCTAAGGGTATAAGTTTTTCTATTTCATCTAGAACTTCTTCATTTACAATAACGGGTTTTGAAAACTTTTCTCCACCATGAACAACTCTATGCCCAATGGCTCCTAGCTCATCTAAACTTTTAATTGAAAAAGATTCAATCAAAAGCATATTCATAAGTTTCAAACCACTATTATGGTCTTTAATAGGCTCTATTTTCTCTATTTTTTTACCTTCAAATTCGATTTTAGCATATGAATCATTTTCACCAATCTGCTCTATTAGACCACTTGCTAGAGATCTATTTTCATCCATTTCAAATAGTTGAAACTTTATAGACGAACTGCCTGAATTTAATACTAAAATTTTCATGATTCTCCCTCGTTATTTTCTTGTGCTTGAATCACTGTAATAGCTACTGTATTGACAATATCAGCAACTAAACAGCCTCGACTAAGGTCATTTACTGGTTTTTTAAGTCCTTGCAGAACTGGTCCAATTGCAACTGCACCTGAACTTCTTTGTACTGCTTTGTAGGTATTGTTTCCTGTATTTAAATCTGGAAAAATAAATATACTTGCTTTTCCTGCAACTTCAGAATTTGGCAATTTTTTCTTAGCAACTTTTGGGTCAATCGCAGCATCATACTGAATAGGTCCCTCAACAAAAACATCATCTCTAAGCTCTTTAACTAGCTTTGTAGCAACTCTTACTTTTTCAACATCATCACCCTGTCCAGAACTTCCTGTAGAGTAAGAGAGCATAGCAACTTTTGGATCAATTCCAAACATCTTGGCTGTATCACTTGAAGAAATTGCAATCTGAGCCAATTCATTTGCATTTGGATCTTGATTCACTGCACAATCACCATAAACTAAAACTTTTGTATCTAAACACATAAAAAAGATACTTGAAACAGTTGAAATTCCTGGTTTCATTTTTATGATTTGAAGGGCTGGTCTTATAGTGTCACCTGTTGTATGAATTGCACCAGAAACCATGCCATCAGCATGTCCTAAATGAACCATCATAGTTGCAAAATATGTTACATGCATCATCGCATCTTTTGCAGCCTCTAAAGTCAATCCTTTTTTCTTTCTTAACTCATAAAATTCTTGTACAAATGTATCCATAAGAGGTGATTCACAAGGACAAACAATTTCAGCTTTACTTATATCAAGCCCCAAAGATGCACTTCTATGCTCAATATCTTCTTTATCTCCCAAAAGCACTATATCTACAACATCACGTCTTAAAAGTATCTCTGTTGCTCTTAAAATTCTCTCATCCTCACTCTCTGGAAGAACTATCTTCTTTCTATTTGATCTAGCTCTCTCAAAAAGATTATATTCAAACATGATTGGTGTTATTGTTTTTGATGAAGCCAGTGTTATTTTCTCTTCTATTCTTTTAATATCAACGTTTGAACTAAAAAGACCTTGTGCAAGTGCAATTTTTCTCTCACTCTTTGCTGTTATTTGAGCAGGAACATCATTAACTTTCATAGCTGTTGTGTAAGTATCATCATTTACACTTAAAATTGGCATTGGAAATTCACTAAAACCCTCAAACAAATTTTTAATAGCACGATTTGGCGTCATGCCACCAGTAAGTAAAAGACCGGCTATATTTGGATAATTTCTTGATTGAATTGTTGCAATTGAACCCACAATAATATCTGCACGATCTCCAGGAACGATAATCAAATCACCATCTTCAATATGCTCTAAAAAGTTTTCTAATTTCATTGCTGCAATTTTACTTTGCCTAACAACACGTTTTAGATCTTTTTGTTCACCAAGAACTAACATACAGTTCAATTTATTCATGATTTCATTTACAGTTGGAGTATCAAGTTCTGATACCTCTGGTAAATAATAGGTTGGTATATCCGTTATAATATTTGAAAGTTTACTAAGAACTTTTTCATCCATTCTATTTACAAAAGTGGCAAAGTGACTACAGCCTGCTTTTTTTATAACATCAGACTCTATAGCAATCTCATCAACTACCTCTTTTTTACTCTTATCTTTACCTTTAAGTATACTAACTAGTGGACTTCCTATATTTTTTGCTATTAACAAGTTTATATCAAAATCCAAACTTTGAGTAAAACATGATTGATTTAAACCCTCAATCAAAACAAAATCATACTTTTTTTCTAACTTTTTAAACTTTTCTATCAATTGCTCTATAAGCTCATTTGTTCCGTTATCAGCTATCATAGCTTCTGCTTCATGAACTGTAAAACCATAACTCTGAGAGTATCTCATATCTAAGTCATACTTTTCTAAAACAAACTCTATATCATGATCACGCTCTTCTCTATCCTCTATGATGGGTCTAAAAAATGCCACTCTGCCCAATCTTCTTTTTAAAATCTCCATCATACCCATAGTCACGATAAGACTACCAGCAGCTGCTTCTATTGATGAAATATATAAACTCTTAACTCCCATTTGTACACTCCCTTATAAATTACACTATGAAATCATATAACAAACTTATGTAAAAAAAATGAGATTACATAAAACTAGGAGTATCATTTGAAAAGAGTATCAAATCACCTTTACATGTAGACTCACTTAGTACTTGTTCTATATCACTTTTATCTTTTACTATAATCTTCTGTGCTTTTTTTATATGTTTGGAAAGTAAATCCAAATTTGTTTTTCCAGTTAATATAACTACATCAAACACACTGTCAATTTTTTCAGCTATCTCTACATTGGCTTCTTTTGTACTCTCAACTATGCCAGGAGTTACAATAACACGTCTACCATCGTATAAAGATGCTAAATCATAAGATGCTAACATACCCTCTAAATTACCGTTAAAACTATCATCAATAATTACTTTTCCACCAGCATCAATACGTTCAAGTCTATGATTTACACCTTTTAAATTGGCTACTGCTTCTCTTATCTCTTCTATACTCATTTTTGATTTTGCCATCATTATACAAGCTAGAATATTCATAGCATTAAATGAACCAAGTAAAGGAGTAAAAAAACTCTCTATTTTTCCGTCTATCAGCACATCAAAATATAGTCCATCAAGAGTTGAACGAACATTTTTTAACTCATCTCCATAAACTATAGTTTTACTATCTGGTTTTACATTAGCGCTTACATGTACATAAGCATTTTTAAGTCTATTGGAGTTTAGAAGTTCCATTTTTGTGTTTCGTATATTTTCTAAAGTTTTAAAGTATTCTATGTGCTGTTCACCAATCTTACCTACTATTGCATAGTGAGGATTTACTAGTGTTGTTATCTCGTTTATGTCACCTTTAAGTCTTGCTCCTGCCTCTACTATATAAATTTCAGTTTGGGAAGGTAAATCATCATTAATATCTTTCATAATACCACCAAGAGTATTAACACTTCTTGGAGTCATATAACAGTTATACTTATGTGAAAGGATTTGAAATAGATAGTTTTTTATACTTGTTTTTCCAAAACTTGCTGTTATGGCTACTATAGTAAGATTTTTGTTTTCTTCAAGTTTTTTTTGCGCAGTTTTTTTAAAACCTTCAAAAAGAATTTTTTCAAAAAGCATACTTATGAAAATGGCAACAAAAAGAGGGAGTATAACGCCAAAATTGGCACAATTAGGAGTAATCAAACAAAGAGTATTTTGAAAAAGAGTTGCTAAAAAAAGAAAAAGAAAATACCGCTTAACACGAGCAGTAAAAACAAGCTTTTTATCAAGCTTTCTATACCACAAAAATAGAGTTGGCATTAAAAGAGCATACAGATAAATCCAAAAAAAGTTTTCTGCTAAATAATAGACAAAAATAGGCACTAAAAAGAAAAACAGATGCCAATCATATCGGTTAAAATGAAAAACTACTCGTTCAAGTTTATAACTATACCATTGCAATGCACTGATGACATAATAACCAACAACTAAAACAAAAACAATATGTGAAATAAAATAAAAAATTTCCATTAGCTTATTTTCTCGAACTTTTCAAAATCTATGAAATCTATCTTTAAGCACTCCACATCTGTAACTTTAGAAAAAGTACTCCCATCATAAAGCTTACTAACAAAAGCCTCTAATTCACTTTGCAAATCTAAATTGACTACAACTTCAACACAACCATTTGAAAGATTTTTAACATAACCTACAAAACCAAGAGTCTTTGCAATCTGCATGATATATTTTCTATACCAAACTCCCTGAACTCTTCCAAAAATAGTAAACTTATAACTGTTCATCTATCACCTCTGTAATAAACTTTGAATTTTTTATAAAGAAAAAATGATCTCCATCCAAAGGATAAAAATTACTATTTCTTATAATTTGTGAAATCTTTTTACCACTACTAAGTGGTGTTGCCTTATCCTCTTTACCCCAAAAAATAAAAGTTTTAGAGGTAACTTTTTTAAATATAGGACTGAAGTCCTCATCAACAACACTCTTTAGTGTTTCATACATAACTTGACTCATACCACTTACATCATCACTTGCAAAAAACTTATACATACTATTAGGAACTATATTTTTAAATATTTTAAAAAATCTTATTTTAGTTTTTACTTTTAAAGATTTTTCAACTAAAATTCCTGCACTACTAAGTAGTATAAGATTTTTGGGATTTAAAATAGCTCCAATTTTACCACCAAATGAGTGTCCTATTATAGAAAAACTTTTTACATGTAGAGAATCTAAAAAAAGTTTTACTATTAAAGCATAATCATCTGTTCTTATAGGACTATCTATTGAAGAACTTCCAAAGCCTGGTAAATCTAAGAATATCAATCTAAATCTTTTTAACTTTGTTGCAAAAGCTTGTTTCATTATCTCTTTGTTACTTCCCCATCCATGAAGAAAAACTATCGCATTATTTTGTTTTTGATTTAAAATCTCATAGCTTATTGAATAAGCGTGAGAGTTATACTTTAGCTCTCTAAGCGCCATTTGGTTTAGTCTTTTGATATATTTTTTCTAAAATCTTCACTGCTTCGCTCATACGTTCGTACTCTTCAAGTGGAATTATCACAGCTTCAAAACGGTTATTTTTTACTATCACAAGTTTTTCTTTCTCACCACTAGTTAAACTTTTAAGTTCACTACTAAAGTTACGTACTACGTCTGTTGCACTTATAACTTCATCTTGAGTAAAACTAGTCATTATTTGCCTTTTGCAGCTTGGATTGAGTTTATATATTTATACTGAGTTGGTACATTTATAGCTTTTGGTAAAAAGCTTGATAAATCAGATATGATTATATCAAAATCATTAAAAAGGTAATTAGCCATACTTCCTGGAACTGGATTTATCTCGTTGAGATATACTTCACCATCAAGCACAAAAAAATCACATCTTATCAAAGCCCCTGCAAATGATGGCTCATAAATCTTAACAAATGCTTCTTTTAACTTCTCAACTTCATTTTCATTCAAATCTGCTTCATTTACTCTTGAAGTTCTTGAAAAATCCAAATACTTCTTGTCAAAATCCAAAAACTCCTCTTTCTTAGGCTCTTCAACTATAGAAAACTGATAACTATTAGTTTTACACCCTGCTAAGTTGTACTCTTTAATACCTTCCATAAAAGGTTCAATAACCACTTGAGTATCAAACTCAAACGCAACATCGAGAGCGTAGTCAAGTTCATCTTTACTCTTAACGATACTTATTCCAATAGAACTACCTAGCCTTGTTGGTTTTATAATCACTGGATACTCTAACTCAACATCACGAGAGCTACTCTTCTCTAAAGTTTTATAATCTAACACTTTAACACCAAACTCTTTTGCATACATCTTAGTAAAAAGTTTGTTACAGCTTACCACACTAGCTTCAACTCTAGGACCTATAAACGCTATTTTAAAAAACTCTAAAAGTGAAGCAAGTTTACCATCTTCACCATCAGCTCCATGAGAAAGATTAAGAGCTACATCAATATCAACTATCTTTTCACTCATCATACTTTTTTGAAAAAATCCGCCATTTTTTATAGTAAGTTTTTTGTCTTTTTTATACTCACCACTACTAAATCGTTTTGAGTTTATTTTATCTGTTGGTATAAGATAAAAATCTCTATTATAATCACAAAAAATATATACTAATTCCGCGTCAAGAACCTTCTTCATAGCAATCGCACTTACTATGCTTATCTCATGTTCAAAACTTTTTCCACCAAAAACTATACCAATTTTCATCAATTCTACCCTAATTTTTTTAATGCTTCTTTGATTAAAGAACTTGTATCTGTACCGCTACATGTAGACAATACTTTTCTAATTCTCTCTTTTTTAAATCCTAAACTCTCTAGCGCCATAATAGTCTCATTTATAGAACTATTTGTACCCAAAGAATCACTCTCTAACTCAAAATCACTTAGTTCTACTAAAATCCTTTTTGCACTTTTAGGTCCAATTCCTGGAACTTTTTTAAATGCTTCAACTGAATTAGAAGTAAGAGCACTTGCAAACTCGGAAGGAGTCATAGTCGAACAAACGGCTAGTGCAGTTGAAGGTCCTACTCCATTTACTTTTACTAAAGTATCAAAAACTCTTTTCTCATCATTTTGTTTAAAACCATATAGGTTATTTGCGTCTTCTCTTATGATTTGTGTAACATGAAGAGATACTTCACCTTTGCTTACATCTGAAGAGCAAAAAAGAGATACATTTACTCTGTAAGTAAAACCAGAACTTGTCTTTATATGTAAGAAAGTTGGCTCTTTTTTAACTACCTGTCCATCTATTGCTATTATCAAGAGCTATACTCCGCTGATTTTTTTATTTCATATACTCCATCGCCAATCTCTTTAAGAGAAATTTCTCTTATAATTTCATGCTCTTTTGTATTATAAACTTTCTCAATTGCAGGTGAAATGAGTTTAAATTTTATCTCATTGTACTCTTTCCAAGGAGAGTGATTTATGATTTTTGCTGAAAATACTTTCATCTGAACTTGATTCAAATCTTCTTTAAAATTTTTTAGTTGAAGTTTATCATCTTTAAATTTTTTCAAAGATTCATTATAACTATTTACACTTTTTTGAAACTCTCTAATTTTTGAAAGAAGCGTTGCAGGTGGATTTTTACCATCTTTTTTTAACTCCAATATCTTATCTTGTACCATTTTAACTGTTGCTTTTGTCTTGTCAATTACCTTTTTTCTCTCTTCAAGTAACTTTGGAATTGGCTTAATTCTTAATGCTAACTCTTTAATCTCTTTGTTTATTTTCTCTATACTTTCGTTGAACTCTTTTGTTAGACTTGGATCTATCAAAAATTTGTTATTTGTGCCCTTTAACTCTTTTATTTCTATGGTATCTGATGCTGTTATACTAACATTTGATGCCAACTCTTCAATGACTATATTTTTTCCAATTATTTCACCGCCAATAGCTTGCTTAACATTGATAATATCACCTATAATTTTACCACCTTCTAGTCTATCTATATTGGCTATCTCAGCAGTTACAGTACCACGATGAATAGTAATTTGAGCATTTTTAGCTTCTATCGTAGATGTTTGGTGAGTCTGTCCACCAATAGTTAACTTTTCTGCTTTAATTTTCGCTCCACTTGCTACATTTCCTTGTATGTTAAGCTCATATGTCTCAACACTCATACCAGGACCTATAGCATCTTTAAAAACATCATCTTCTGTTATATTTATCTTCACTTCAGCACTCATATCTGTTTCAATTGAACCTGTAGTTTTAAAGCTTACCTCGCCAACTTCCATATTTTCTTGTATATCAAATGATCCTGGGCTATCTTCTGTTACATAGCCATTTTGCCCTGCAACATACTTTATCTTCTCTTCGTCTTCTTTTTTCAAAATATGATCAGTATAATTTACTAACATCTCGTTATCGCAAAGTGGCTCTTTAACAGGAAGATATTTTCCTTGGCAATTACGTCCTGCCGTTCCAAGTTGTGGTTTTATATACTCCATAATACAGTCACCCTCAGAAACTGCCAAAATATACCCTCTTTTAGAGTAATCAACTCTACCTTGTTCATCTTCATTAGCTAAGTTTTGTTTATAATGATATATAAACTTATCATTTATAGGCAAGACAGGATCTATTCCTTGACAAACTACAAACATACTCTCTTCACTCATAATCCCATTGACTCTAATACCTGAAATAATAGTTTTTATCTCTTTATACATCATATCATCATGTATGCCAACAAGTACACCAGCTTTAATCTTCTTTTTATTTATCTCTTCTATGATTTTATTTTCTATTTTAGAAAAATATTTAACTTCTATATCTCTTTTAATAGTTACGATTATTTTTGTTAAAACTTTATTGCCACCAAGTACTATGGGTGGTAATATAGGAGCATGTTCGTCTTCTTCTATTTTAAATATATCTACTTTATACATCTGCTTAATTTTCAAATCTTGATTTAGAATAAAATCTTCGTCTTTAAACTGCTTTAATTTTTCCTTATCAGCTTCAATCCAACCCTCTTCTTTCCCTGTACTATAAGAAGTTTTTACTTTTATAATTTTAAAATCAAGTTCAGATAAAGAGAGTTCATTTGCAGCCGCAATTCCTTTTATCTCTCTTGGTATATTTTCACTCTCTACAATGATGGATTTGAATTCTGGTTTTTTATTTTCTTCTTTCTTATCAGTAGAATTATCACCCATGATTTTATCAAATAGCCCCATTGTCTTTCCTCTATCTCTTTTAAGAATAGTAACATTATACTAAAAAAAGATTAATTAACCCAAAAAACAGCCCTAATAAGTTATCATTCTTTATGATTTTAAAAAATTTTTTTACAAATAGCATCGGTATTCTCATCTCTCGTATATTTGGTTTTATAAGAGATCTCTTAACAGCTTCGATCCTGGGAGCCAATATATATAGCGATATATTTTTTGTCGCATTCAAACTACCAAATCTTTTTAGGCGTATCTTCGCTGAAGGGGCATTTACACAAAGTTTTATCCCTGCGTTTATAAACTCAAAAAATAAGTCAATATTTACCTATAAAACTTTTACAAGATTTTTTATTTTTCTTATCTTCGCTTCATTTGTAGTGACTATTTTTAGTGGTTTTTTTGCAAAACTAATTGCTCTTGGGTTTGATGATAAAACCTTAGCTATCGCTTCTCCTCTTGTAGCTATAAACTTTTACTATCTTCCACTCATATTTGCCGTCACTTTCATGGGTTCACTTTTGCAGTATAAAAATCACTTTGCAACAACTGCTTTTTCAACTGCACTACTAAACATAGCACTTATAAGCTCCCTTCTTCTAACAAATGGAATGGAAAAAATAGAGATTGTGTATGCTATGAGTTATGCTGTTATAGTTGGTGGAGTTTTACAACTTTTAACACACATAATTGCTATCAAAAACAGAAATCTCTTAAAGCTTTTTTGGTTTGGATTTTCAAACAGAAAAAAAGATAGAATAAAAGATGAAGATAGAAGCTTTTTTCGCTCTTTTTCACATGCAATTTTAGGAAACTCAACTCCTCAAATTTCAGCTTTTTTGGACACTTGGATAGCTAGTTTTTTAGTTACAGGAAGTATTAGTTATCTATATTATGCAAACCGTATATTTCAACTTCCTTTAGCTCTTTTTGCAATAGCTCTGAGTGTCGGTGTATTTCCAAAAATAGCACGTTTAATAAAAAATAGCGAAACCAAAAAAGCTTTGATGCTTTTTAAAAGTGGGTTTTGGTTTTTAACATTTTTACTCACCCTCTCCGCTATTGGAGGTTTTATACTTAGTGAAGAGATAGTAAAACTACTATTTCAAAGAGGAGCATTCAGTGCTGAAGATACACAAAAAAGTGCTGAAGTTCTACAAATGTACCTCATAGGTCTCATCCCTTATGGCCTAGCAAAACTCTTCTCTTTATGGCTCTATGCAACACTAAAACAAAAAGAGGCAGCTAAAATTGCTCTATTTGCACTTAGTACAAATCTACTACTTTATACAGTTTTAATAGAGCCTCTAGGAGTTAAGGGTTTAGCACTTGCAAGTTCATGTGCAGGCATTATTCTTTTGGGCTTTACCATACGTTCATTTGGGATAAAAGAGTTTTTAGATATAATACGCGATAAAAAATTAGCTATATTTGTTGGAATGCTCATAGTTTACATTCCAACTCTTCTATATATTAAGGAAATAATCAGTGAATATTTATGATTCAGTTCTAAGAAAAAAAGTACCTTTTGTCCCTATAAAAGAAAACGAAGTAAAAATTTATGTATGTGGACCAACTGTTTATGACGATGCACACTTAGGACACGCTAGAAGTGCTTTAGCATTTGATCTACTACGTCGTATTTTTTTAGAGCTAAATTATAAAGTCACTTTTGTAAAAAACTTCACAGATATAGATGACAAAATCATAAAAAAAATGGATGAAACAGGTCAGAGTCTTAAAGAGATGACAGAGTTTTATATAAAAAGATATAAATATGAGATGAATGCTCTTGGTGTTAGTGATGCAGACATTGAGCCAAAAGCAACTGAAAGCATAGATGAAATAGTCTCATTTATAGAATCTCTTTTAAAAGAGGATAAAGCATATAAAACAAGTGATAGCATCTACTTCGATACATCAAAAGATGAAAAATATCTTAGCCTTTCGCACATGAAGATGGATGATACTCGTTCTCGTGTTGAAGCTAACAGTGAGAAAAAAGACCAGAAAGATTTTGCTCTTTGGAAGTTTTCTAAAAAAGGGGAGCCAACTTATAAAGCAAGCTTCGGCGATGGTCGTCCTGGATGGCACATAGAGTGTAGTGCTATGATTGAAAAACACTTAGCATATGATGGTGATTTTCAGATAGATATTCACGCTGGCGGTGCAGACTTGCTTTTTCCTCACCATGAGAATGAAGCGTGTCAAACAAGATGTAAAAGTAATCAAGAGTTAGCAAAATACTGGATGCACAATGGTTTTGTGACCATAAATGGTGAAAAGATGAGTAAATCTTTAGGTAACAGTTTCTTTTTAAAAGATGCACTAAAAGAATACGATGGAGAAATTCTTAGATTTTATCTTCTTAGCTCACATTATCGTGCAAATTTTAACTTTTCAGAAGAGGATCTACTTGTAACTAAAAAGCGTTTAGATAAGCTTTATCGTCTTAAAAAGAGAGTTTTTGAAGGTAAAAAAAGTACTACATGTAAAGAATTTAAAAAAGCCACACTTGAAGCTCTTAGTGAAGACTTAAACATCTCAAAAGCATTTAGTATTGTAGATGAGATGGTTGCAAATGCAAATGAAAAGCTTGATTATAACTCAAAAGATAAAGCAACAAAGTTTGAAACCAATGCAAATCTTATCTGGCTTGAAAATATACTTGGAATTGGTTATAAAAATCCATATGAATACTTTCAACTTGGCATTAGTGAAGATGAAAAAAGTGAAATTGAAACCCTCATAAAACTCAGAGCTGAAGCAAAAAAAGAGAAAGACTTTGTAGAAGCAGATAAAATAAGAGAAACTCTTACATGTAAAGGCATACAGCTCATGGACACTCCAAGTGGAACTCAATGGGAAAAGGCTGAATAATGGAAGGTGTTAGATTAGTTTTAAAACGTTTTTCACCTTACTTTAAAGATTATATTCTCTATTTTGTGTTTGCTATTATAGGTATGATTTTAGCTTCAAGTGGAACTGCTGCTTCTGCGTATCTTGTGAAACCACTTTTAGATGATATTTTTGTTGCAAAAGATGCAGAGATGTTAAGACTTCTTCCACTAGCAATCATCGCAGTTTACTTAGCAAAAGAGAGTGGTAGATACATGCAGTCATACTTTACAAGCTATATTGGACATGATATTATAAGAAGATTTAGAGATAAAGTATTAAAGAATTTAATGATTCAAGATATTTCTTTTTTTCACAAGTACCGTACAGGTGAACTCATAAGTAGAAACACAAATGATGTAGAAAAAGTAAGAACTGTTGTATCTAACATGATTCCTGAGTTTTTAAGAGAGTCTTTAACCATAGTTGGGCTTGTGGGAGTTGTAATCTATCAAAGCTCGGATCTTGCTTTTTATGCTCTTGTCATTATGCCTTTAGCCATATATCCTCTTAGTAGATTAGCAAAAAAAATGAAAAGAATCTCAAGACTATCTCAAGAGAAAGTTTCAGATGTTACTTCAAAACTAAGCGAAATTTTCAATAACATTGAGGTGATTCAAGCTAGCAACTCTCATAAACATGAACAAAATATTTTTAAAGAAGAAAATCAAAAATATTTTAACTTAACAATGAAATCAGTAAAAGTCTCTCAACTAGTAAGCCCTATGATGGAAACTCTTGGAGCTATAGGAGTTTCAACTGTTATAATAGTTGGTGGTATGGAAGTCATAAATGACAACATGAGTATGGGAGCATTTTTCTCATTTTTAACTGCACTTTTTATGCTCTATACTCCTATAAAAAGGCTATCAAGTCTATATAATAAACTGCAAGAAGCAGTTGCGGCTAGTGAAAGAATCTTCTTTTTACTTGATCAAAAGCCTACTATTGTTGGTGGTGATAAAAAAATGCCTGAAGTTGTAAATAGTATTGAGTTTAAAGATGTTGAACTCAAATACGGTGATAAAAAAGCACTTAATGGCATAAATCTAAAAGCCAATAAAGGTGAATTTATGGCACTTGTTGGCGATAGTGGTGGTGGAAAAAGTTCACTTGTCAATATGATAGTAAGATTTTATGATCCAAGTGCAGGAACAATTAGCATCAATGGAACTAATATTAAAGAATTTTCACTTCAAAGCCTAAGAGACTCCATAGCGATTGTAACCCAAAGAGTGTACATATTTCATGAAAGTGTTGCGGCCAATGTTGCCTATGGACAAGAGATAGATGAAAACAAAGTCATTGAAGCTCTGAAAAAAGCAAATGCTTATGAGTTTATAGAAGAACTTCCTAAAGGTATACACACAAAATTAGATGAATCAGGAACAAACCTCTCAGGAGGACAAAGACAAAGAATAGCAATTGCAAGAGCCATTTATGTAAATCCCAAAATACTCATCATGGACGAAGCAACAAGTGCACTTGATAGTAAAAGCGAGAAAAAGATAACTCAAGCAATGGAAAATCTCATAAAAGATAAAATTACTTTTGTAATCGCTCATCGTCTAAGCACTGTACAAAAAGCAGATAAAATAGCCGTACTTCAACACGGAAAAGTAACTGCTATTGGGACAGATAAAGAGTTAAAAGTAAATAGTCAAGAGTATAACAAACTAAAAGGGTTACAAGCTTAAAGGTTTGTAACACTAACCAAAAGCCAACCATATTCCAACACCAATCATAAGAGTTCCTGCTATTTTATTCATCAACTTTACATTATCACTTTTTTGTAGGAACTTCCTTAAAGTACTACCTCCTGTAGCATAAATGACAAGACAAATAAATTCTAAAGACAAAATTATAAACAATAAAACAGAAATCTGAGGAGCTAAAGGTTGCGACTGGTTTATAAATGGTGGAAGTAAAGAGATAAAAAATGCCCATCCTTTTGGATTGGCTATGGCAGTTACAAACCCTTGTAATGCTAAAGTTCTATTAGATATAGAAAAACTTTTTTGAGTGCTACATGTAGAGATTGCCATCTTCCCACGACTAAGCCACATCTGAACACCCAAATAGCCTAAATATGCTCCACCTACATACTTGAAAACTGTAAAAATATCTGGATACTTTAACATTATAGTGGCTACACCAATCACTGAAGAGAGTGCTACAATCGCAACGCCAACTAATTCACCAGCCATCATATAAAACGTTTTTTTAAGTCCTATGCTCATACCTAAACTCATAGCCAAAGTCATACACATACCAGGAGTCAATGAAACGAAAAAAAATGTTGGTATAAAGACAAGTAAGATAGATAGATTTAAAACTATTTCCAAAAAAGCACCTTTTTAGCAAGATTTGAGTATAATCGCGGATATTTATTAAAAAGGATACAGTATACTATGTTGACTTATGACCACATTAAAAAGATATTTTTTCAATTAAGTCCTGAAAATGCTCACAATGTTGCAGAATTTACATTTAAAAATGCTATTAGATTTTGTCCTTTTTTAGAAAGTGAACTTGCTAAAAGGTACTTTGTAACTGATGAGAGATTAGAACAAAAACTTTTTGGTAGCACTTTTTTAAACCCTATTGGATTAGCAGCTGGATTTGATAAAAATGCAACTATGATAAAAATGCTTACTGCTCTAGGTTTTGGACATATAGAGTTTGGAACTATGACTCCAATACCACAAGATGGGAATCCTAAACCAAGACTATTTCGTCATATAAAGCAACAAAGTATACAAAATGCTATGGGTTTTAACAACGACGGCATGGATAAAATCAAAAAACGGGTAGAAAAACTATACCCTTTTGCAATCCCTATTGTGGCAAACATAGGAAAAAATAAAACAACAAGTGCCAAAGATGCTTTGAATGATTATAAAAAACTAATTGATTGCTTTAAAGATATAAGTAACTACATTGTCATCAATATATCTTCTCCAAACACGCCAGGGCTTCGTGATTTACAAAATGAAGAATTTATAAAAGAACTTTTTACAATGGCTAAAGAAAAAACCAATAAAGCAGTGCTATTAAAAATTGCACCTGATTTAGAAGTAAAAGATGCTATAAACATTTGTAGTGTAGCTCTTGAAAATGGTGCTAGTGGGATTGTAGCAACCAATACAACCATTGACTATTCACTGCTATCAAATCCTCAAAGTTTTGGTGGCATTAGTGGAAAAGTATTAGAACCAAAAAGTTCAGCTCTTTTTGAAGAATTGGCAAAAGAGTTTTATGGAAAAACCACACTCATAAGTGCTGGTGGAATTGATAGTGCAGAGACTGCATATAAACGCATAAAGATGGGTGCTAGTTTAGTGCAGATTTACAGTGCATTTATCTTTAAAGGTCCAAAACTTAATCACGATATTTCACAAGGAGTATTAGATTTAATGGACAGAGATGGATTTCATCACATAAGCGAAGCAATCGGATCGGATAGAAAATAATGAAAATTTTAATTACAATATGTATGATTTTAGGAGGCCTTATGGCAAACTCACTTCCTGAGTATAAAACAAAGACACTAGAAAATGGACTACAAGTCGTAGTAATTCCCATGAAAAATGAGAGTAATGTAATCTCAACTGATATCTTCTATAAAGTTGGTAGTGGTCACGAAGTTATGGGAAAAAGTGGAATTGCACATATGTTAGAGCATCTAAATTTCAAATCGACAGATAATCTAAAAGCTGGAGAGTTTGATGAAATAGTAAAAGGCTTTGGTGGAGTAAACAATGCTTCAACTGGGTTTGACTCTACTCACTACTTCATAAAAAGTTCATCTAAAAACTTAAACAAATCTCTTGAACTATTTGCTGATTTGATGGCAAACTTGAAACTTCAAGATAAAGAGTTTCAACCAGAGCGTGATGTAGTTTTAGAAGAGAGACGATGGAGAACAGATAACTCTCCTATGGGTTATCTCTATTTTAGACTCTTCAACAACGCTTTCACGTATCACCCATACCACTGGACTCCAATAGGTTTCGTTGAAGATATAAAACACTGGACGATTGATGACATAAAAGAGTTTCATGCAAACTACTATCAACCATCAAATGCTATAGTTGTAGTTGCTGGCGATATAAGTGCTGATGAAGTTTTTAGAACAACAAAGAAACACTTTGGCAATATAGAGGGCAAAAAAGTCACCTATCCAAGTGCTCACCAAGTTGAACCAGAACAAGATGGAGCAAAAAGAATTTACATCAAAAAAGAGAGTGAAGTAGAGATGGTAGCTATCGCTTATAAAATCCCTAACTTCTTACATGTAGACCAAACTGCACTTTCAGCTCTTAGCGAACTTCTTAGTTCGGGGAAAAGCTCACTTCTTCAAAAAGTGCTTGTAGATGAAAAAAAGATGGTAAATCAAATATATGGCTACAACATGGAAAACCGTGATCCATCTATATTTATGTTTTTAGCGGTTGGAAATCCTGGTGTTAAAGCCGAAAATATAGAAAAAGAGATTTTAGCTATCATTGAAAATGTAAAAGATGGAGCTGTTAAAAACAGTGACGTAGACAAAATAAAAACAAACACAAAAGCAGATTTTATATTTTCTTTAGAGAGTTCATCAAACTTGACTAACCTTTTTGGTGGCTACTATGCAAAAGGCGATATAACTCCTCTACTAAACTATGAAGACAATATAAATAAACTAACAAAAAAAGATATAATAAGCGTTGCAAAAAAATATTTGGTTGAAGAAAAATCAACTACAGTTATACTAAGAAAGGACTACAAATGAGCACAAAAATCATAGGGGCTATGACAGCTTTAATAACGCCATTTAAAAATGGAAATTTAGATGAAGATACTTATGCAAAACTAATAAAAAGACAGATTGACAACGGTATAGATGTTGTTGTACCTGTTGGAACAACTGGAGAGAGTGCAACTCTAAGCCATGAAGAGCATAGAAAATGTATAGAAATTGCTGTTGATGTTTGTAAAAATACAGAGGTAAAAGTATTAGCAGGTGCTGGTAGTAATGCAACTCATGAAGCAGTCGGTATTGCAAAGTTTGCACAAGAACATGGTGCAGATGGTATACTATCAGTTACTCCATACTATAACAAACCTATGCAAGAGGGACTTTATCAACACTATAAAGCTTTGGCAAATGCAGTTGATATTCCTGTACTACTTTACAATGTACCAGGTCGTACTGCGTGTGACCTACTTCCTGAAACTATATATAGACTTTTTAATGACTGCTCAAACGTATATGGGGTTAAAGAGGCAACTGGGTCTATAGAGAGATGTGTTGATTTACTTGCACATGAGCCAAAACTAAGTGTTATAAGTGGAGATGATGCAATCAACTATCCTATACTCTCAAATGGCGGAAATGGTGTGATTTCTGTTACTTCAAATATCTTACCAAGTAAGATAGCAGATTTAACTCATGCAGCAATTAATGGTGACTACCATGAAGCAAAAAGAATCAATGACGCACTTTATACAATGAATAAAATTCTATTTTGTGAAAGCAACCCAATACCAATAAAAGCAGCAATGTATATTGCTGGACTACTTGATACTTTAGAGTATAGACTTCCTCTAACAGCCCCAAGTAAAGAAAACATGAAGAGATTAGAAGAAGTAATCAAACAGTACGATATAAAAGGATACTAGAATATGGGTTATAGCGAAATGAAAGGTAAAACACTTGTTATAAGTGGCGGAACAAGAGGAATAGGAAAAGCAATAGTATATGACTTTGCAAAACAAGGCGTAAATATAGCATTTACATATAACTCTAACAAAGAGATGGCAGATAACCAAGTAGAAGACTTAGAAAAAAATTATGGCATAAAAGCAAGAACCTACTCTTTAAATATTTTAGAGCCTGAAACATATAAAGATTTATTTAAATTAATAGATGAAGATTTTGACGAAATTAATTACTTTATATCAAATGCAATCATCTCTGGTCGCCCTGTTGTTGGCGGATATACCAAGTACATGAAACTAAAACCAAGAGGCATAAATAATATCTTTACTGCAACTGTAAATGCTTTTGTAGTTGGCTCTCAAGAAGCAGCAAAAAGAATGCAAAAAGTTGGAGGAGGAAGCATAATTTCTATCTCTTCAACTGGAAACTTACAGTACATAAAACACTATGCAGGTCACGGTACTGCAAAAGCAGCAGTTGAAGCCATGGCTAGATATGCAGCGGCTGAACTTGGTGAAATGAACATCAGAGTTAACGTAGTTAGTGGTGGTCCAATCGAAACTGACGCTTTAAGAGCATTTACAAACTACGAAGAAGTAAAAAATACAACTGCTCAACTTTCACCCTTAAATCGCATGGGACAACCTAGAGATATAGCAGGAGCATGTCTATTTGTATGTTCAGAAAAAGCAAGTTGGATGACAGGTCATACACTTTTAATCGATGGAGGAACAACTTTCCAAACATGTTAAATTTACCAAATTTTTTAGCGTTAAGTAGAATTCTACTTGCACCCCTTATGTTATGGTTTCTTGTTGGCAGAGATAGTTATGTTTTTGAAGGCATTCATGTAAGTTGGCTTGACTATATTGCTGCACTAATTTTTGTTATTGCAAGTGTCACTGATGGATTTGATGGTTTTATAGCTCGTGCCTGGAAGCAACAAACAACACTTGGAGCTATACTTGATCCATTAGCCGATAAAATGCTAATGCTTGGTGCATTTTTAGGTCTGATGGTCATTGATAGAGCCAATGTTTGGGCTGTTTATCTTATTCTTACTCGTGAATTTTTTATAACAGGATTAAGGGTAGCAGCAGCAAGTAAAGGCATGGATATTAAAGCCTCTAATTGGGGCAAAGCAAAAACATTTTCACAAATGATGGCAATTGGTTTTTCTATTATGGATTGGTCATATGCAAATCTTCTTTTATGGATTGCTGTTGGATTAACACTCTATTCAGGATTAGAATATATACTTAGTTACAGTAAAAAGGCAGACAAATAATGGGCATGTTAACATCACTTTTAGTTCTATCATTTTTAATATTTTTTCATGAACTAGGTCACTTCCTAGCAGCTCGTTTTTTTGGCGTACATGTGGAGGTATTTAGTATAGGATTTGGTAAAAAAGTATTTAGCAAAGTTATTGGTAAAACAGAATATCGCTTAGCAATGATTCCACTTGGTGGATTTGTACAGATGAAAGGTCAAGATGATAGTGACCCTACAAAAGTAAGTAACGATAAAGATAGTTACAACACAAAAAGACCATGGAAAAGAGTTATCATACTTTTAGCAGGTCCTTTTGCAAACTTTCTTTTAGCATTTTTTCTATATTTGGCCATTGCAAACATAGGCGTTACTAAATTCTCACCCATCATAGGCAGTGTTGGAATTGGTACTCCTGCACAAGAGATAGGACTCATAAAAAATGACAGAGTTATAGAGATAAATGGTGAAAATGTGGAAACGTGGGACGATTTAAGCACTCTCATAAAAGCAAGTGAAGGCAAACTTCTTATCACAATTCAAAGAGGTAAAAAAGTAAAAACTCTTATGACAACTCCTGAGATAAAAGAGATTAAAAACAAATTTGGAGAGAGTGTCAAAAAGAGAATTCTAGGTATATCACCTAGTGAAGATACCTTTGTACTACAACTCACTCCTGTAGAAACTCTTATATTTGCTTATGATGAAACACTAAAAGCTACTACTTTTATCATAACTAGCTTGCAAAAATTAATTCAAGGAATCATTCCTGTTAAAGATTTAGGTGGTTTTGTATCCATAGTTCAATTCACTGCACAAGCTAGTGAAGCAGGAATTATTGCACTTTTAGCATTGACAGCACTCATTTCTGTAAACTTAGGAGTTTTAAACCTACTTCCTATCCCTGCTCTTGATGGTGGACATATTATGTTTAACCTTTATGAAATGATAACTAAAAAAGCACCTAGCGAGAAAGTCTTGTACCGTATGACTGTTTTTGGTTGGGTATTTTTACTAACACTGATGGCATTTACTATTTTCAATGATATATATAGAATTTTTGGAGGCTACTGATGGTTAGTTTATATGAAGAGAGATTTGATGAAATTTTAACTAAAATAGAAAAAGTTAGACTTGAAGTAAATCAGCATCAAATCATAAAAATAATTGCTGTAAGTAAAAACGTAGATTTTAAAGCAGTTGAAAATATGTATAACATTGGTCAGCGTGCATTTGGAGAGAACAAAGTACAAGACTATAAAACAAAGACAGAAGCTCTTAGCGAACTTCCTTTAGAGTGGCACTTTATAGGTAGACTTCAAACAAACAAGATAAATGCTCTCATAGATTTAAGTCCATCTCTAATGCATAGTTGTAGCTCTTTGGAGATGGCAAAAGAGATAGATAAGCGTTTAAAAGTAAAGGGTAAAACAATGAGTGCTTTACTCCAAATAAATAGTGCCTATGAAGAACAAAAAGCTGGTGTATTACCAGAAGATGCCCTGCATATATATGATGAAATCCTCTCTACATGTAAACACTTGAAATTAAAAGGTGTTATGAGTATTGGTGCTCATTCAGATGATATATCACTAGTAAAAAAGAGCTTTAAAACTACTCACTCTATCTTTAAAAAGCTAGAGTCCAAAGGAGCAAAATACTGCTCAATGGGCATGAGTCAAGATTATGAACTTGCTGTAGAGTGTGGTTCAAATATGCTTCGCATAGGTAGTACACTTTTTAAATAGACTTTCCAGCCAAATACCCACTAGAAAATGACCATTGAAGATTATATCCACCACAAGGACCATCAAGATCAACTACTTCACCACAAAAATACAAACCTTTCACAAGTCTACTCTGCATAGTTTTTGGGTCTATCTCTTTTAGACTGACCCCTCCCCTAGTTATCATCGCTTTTTCAAAGCCATCATGACCAACCACGTGTAAAGGTGTTTTTACTAAGATTTTAATTAACTCATTTCGTTTTTTACCATCAATATTTTTATACTTACATGTAGGCTCTATTTGAACTATTTTTAGAAGTTCACTTGACACAGATTTTGGTAAAAGTATACTTATGTTTTCTAAGATAGTTTTGTCACTATTCTTCTTTAAATGCAAAAAAATATCCTCTTCATTTTTACCATTTATCATATTTACATGTAGAGGTATCTCTTTATACTTTTTTAACAAGGGAGTTATCTCTCTGGAAAAATCTAAAACTACAGGTCCTCGTATACCATTTTTAGTAAAAATTAAATCCCCAATAGCTTTTAGTTTTTTATATTTAGGAATAGCCACCCAAATCAAAGCCTTGGCTATAGTATCAGCTCTACAGTTCGCTACCCAATCTTCCTTTACATGTAACGGCATCATAGCGGGACTAAGCCCCATTATCTTGTGTCCATAATCCTTAGCAAACCTATATCCATCTCCATTCGCTCCAAGTACAGGGTAACCAAGTCCTCCCGTAGCAATAATTATATTTTTTGAACAATATTCATTAACTTTAAAATTTTCATTAAATTCTACTTTTTGTATTTTAACTGCACAAATAGTTTCTACATGTAAACGTTTTAACTCTGATTCTAAAGCATTAAGAACACTACCAGAATTATGAGAATCAGGAAATATTCTAAAACCATCTAAGCAGTCAGTTTTAACCCCTATCTGCATGAAAAACTCTCTTAAATCTTTATTGCTAAAATTTAAAAGTGCATCTCTCATAAAACGACCATTTCTACCAAAGCTAGCCATAAAATCTTCACTATTTAGAGTATTGGTTAAGTTACATTTCCCACCACCAGTAGCTTTTAGCTTTGCCCCAATTTTAGGCAGTTTTTCTAAAAGAAGTACTTTCTTACCATTTCTTGCAGAGCTGATAGCACTCATCATGCCAGAAGGTCCTGCTCCTATAACTATAACATCATACATTACATGTAGAGGTATTTTGCATACAATGCAAGATAGACACTCATAACCTCTTTTAGTTTACCTTCCAAAAGTACTTTCTCTTCTTTATTGAAGATACTCTCAAAAAGTTTTACATGTAAAGTATTTGCAAATTCTATAAAAATTTCAGGTTTTTGCTGATTGTTTTTAGTATAAACATAGAATAGATCAAAAGCTTTTGTTATTCCAACTATATAGCTACTTAAGCACTTAAATATAGTAGTTTCAACTTTGTCAAACTGCTCTTTTTTCTTTTTAAAGTTTGCTTTTAAAAAAGTTTCAAAAAGCTGTTTTTTTGCCTCTATAAGTCTTTCATGAAGCTCTAATTTTATTTTTTCATCAAGAAGTATACTAGCATTGTCAATTTCAAGTCCAGATTTTTTAGCGAGTACTTTTATGGTTTTAGCTTCATACTTTGTTGGAGTATAAATACCCTCTTTTTCAAAAAAGTTTAAAATATCTTGGTATAAAATATTTTCTGATTTTGCTAAGTATTCGATTAAGTAGTTTATATTTTTATTCATAGAGTAATTCTACAAGAAAAGTGTTTAAAAGGGCTTTGATTCAAAGCCCTTTTAGATTTTAAGCTAACGCTTCTTTAGCATATTTTTTACCTAAAGAATAAGCTAATTTATTTGCTTCATGTACTTTTGGTGGCACTTTTGAAAGCATAACTTCAAGAACTAAATCATCAGGAAGAACTTTTGTCATTTCAATTGTAATTGCAAGAGCAACAACAGATTGAGTAATTACATTTCCCACCTCTTCTTTAGCAATAGTAATAATAGGAATTTCGATAATTCTCCATCTTTTTCTATCTTCTTCACTTGGAGTTACAAGATTTGGTTCAATTACAATAACTGCTCCATCTTTTACACCATTTTTAAAGTTATTGAAACTTACTTGTGCAGTTGCAATCATAAATTCAATTTCACCCTCATTTGCATAAGGAAAAAGAATTTCATCATCATCAAGAAGGATATCAACTTTTGTTGGACCTCCTCTTACTTGAGAAGTATAAGTCGAAGCTTTTACGCCATAACCACCCTCTTTTATCTTTGCAACAGCTAAAATTTCACCCGCAAGGATAACACCTTGACCACCAACACCAACAAATCTTAATTGTCTTCTCATCATGGTCTCCTTAAAACTTAACTGTTGTTTTATTTTGTGCAGCTTCGATTACTTTATCGTAGCTTTCACAATATTCTGGGTTATCATACTGCTTTAAAACACCTGTTGGAAATTTTCCAAGCTTCTCTCCATCAGGAAGAGCTTCATACTTTTTAAGTGGTAATGACATATCATCAATCCAATTAAGGTTTTGAACTGCATCACCCATCTTGTTTTTTCTACCAAGATTTATATGACAATTTGAAAACATTTCCATAAAAGAATAGCCCTTATGTTTAAACCCAGCAATAAGTACTTTTTCCATTTTAGCAGGATTTAAAACTGTCTCACGAGAAATAAAAGTTGCTCCAGCACCAAATGCAAGTTTTGCAGCATTAAATGTTGGATCAACATTACCATACTGAGCAGTAACCGTCCACATTCCTTTGGGAGTAGTTGGACTTGTTTGAGAATTAGTCAAACCATAAATAAAGTTATTGATTAAAATATGATTTAAATCTATATTTCTTCTACAACCATGAATTGTGTGGTTTCCACCAATTGCAAGTCCATCACCATCACCCGTTACAACAATCACATGTTTTTCAGGATTTGCAAGTTTAATACCAGTAGCATAAGCAATTGCTCGACCATGAGTAGTATGAACTGTATTACAGTTCATGTATGAGCTAAAACGACCACTACAGCCAATACCAGATACTACACAAACATCTTTCATATCCCATCCCATTTTATCAATAGCACGAATACAAGCTTTAAGTATAACACCATCACCACAACCCCAACACCATAATGTTGGCATCTTATCAACTCTAAGATATTTATCATAATTAAAAGCCATTAAAACATCTCCTTAACTTTTGCTACCATTTCTAATGGTGCAATTGGTCTACCATTTGCTTTATGAAGTGTAGCAAAATCATCTCTCTTCATAACTCTTTGAATTTCTTCTAAGTATTGACCCATATTTAATTCAGTGATAAAAATTTTATCAAATTTTTCACCAATCTCTTTTAACTTCTTTTTTGGACTTGGCCAAAGTGTTATTGGTCTAAATAATCCGGCCTTTATGCCATCAGCTCTTAATTTTATAACAGCTTCTTTCGCACCTCTTGAGATACTACCATAAGCAATAAGACAAACTTCAGCATCATCAAGCATAAACTCTTCATACTCAATTAACTCTTCAGTTTTATTATTGATTTTTCCCATCAATCTTTCAATATTAAATTCACATGCTTTAGCATCTTCAGTTGGATGTCCTGTTGGCCCATGATGAAGTCCAGTTATATGATAATAATACCCTTCAAAGAAAGGATTCAATACTGCTGGTTCATCCATAGCTACATCGTAAGGTTTATAATCTTTTTTATCTCCATCAAATCTAGCTCTTTTTATTGCATTTTTTTGAATATCTTCTAAATCAGGAAGAATTGCTTTTCCATGCATATGTCCTAAAGTTTCATCTAAAAGAACAAAAACTGGAGTCATAAACTTTTCAGCCATATTAAATGCTCTTACAGTTTCAGTATAAGCCTCTTCCAAAGAACCTGGACAAAATGTTATTGAAGCATAATCACCATGTGTTGGATACTTAGCTTGTCCAATATCTGCTTGACTTACTCGAGTTGGAAGGCCTGTTGAAGGACCACCACGCATTACATTTACTATTACTAAAGGAATCTCAGTTATAAAAGCAAGACCAATTTGCTCAGATTTTAGAGACATACCAGGACCACTTGTTGCAGTCATAGCTTTTTTACCACTCATTGATGCACCAAGTGCAACACATATACCAGCTATCTCATCTTCCATTTGAATGAATTTACCACCAACCTTAGGTAAACTTACACTTAAATCATGTGCTATTTCACTAGATGGAGTAAGAGGATAGCCTCCAAAAAATTCACAACCACAATCTATAGCTGCTTTTGCTGAAAGCGCATTACCGCTTGAAATTACTTCTCTTGCCATATTTATAACTCCCTATGCACTTAATTTTCTAAATTTATTTTCTCTTATAGCAACTGAACGATCTTTCGCTTCATCTGTTATCTTTGAAAATTTGTACTCTTTTCTGTCTGCTACATATATAGCAAAATCAGGACAGTGTAACTCACAATCTTTACATCCAATACATGCTTCAGGATTAACAACTTCTATCATTGATCCAAGTATAGAACTAGGAGCTGCTATCATAGCTAGCACTCCAGCAGGACACATACTAACACATACATCACATGCCTTACATCTGTTTGTATCTACCCAAACAGGAGTATCTTGAGGGGCTGTAACTAGGCTCATTTCACTACCCCCTTTTCACTGAACAAGTCCAGTAAAAATTCCTCGCGACTAAAGCACGAAGTAGTAACTTCTGTATTTTTCATGTTTAACCCTTTGTCAAATTTATATTATGATACCAAGAATAGATTTAAAAATCTACTCTTGGTTTAAAAACTCTACTTTTTTAAAACTTCTGCTACTTTTTTACCAATATCTGCTGGTGACTGCACAACTGTAACACCTGCAGCTTCAAGAGCAGCCATTTTCTCAGCAGCTGTTCCAGCACTTCCACTAATGATAGCTCCAGCGTGTCCCATTCTTTTTCCAGCAGGTGCAGTTTGACCCGCAATAAAAGCAACAACAGGTTTAGTAATGTTCTCTTTTATATATGCGGCAGCTTGAATTTCAAGATCTCCACCAATCTCCCCTATCATAACAATAGCTTCAGTCTCAGGATCTGCTTCAAAAAGTGGTAAAAGTTGTTTATAACTAAGACCGATGATTGGATCTCCACCAATTCCAACTGCTGTAGTAATACCAAACCCTTCATTGCAAACTTGATTTGCTCCCTCATAAGTTAATGTTCCAGACTTACTAATAAGTCCAACATTTCCTTTTTTGAAAACAGCACCAGGCATAATGCCTATTTTGCACTCTTCAGCCGTTATAATTCCAGGACAGTTTGGTCCGATTGTAAGCATGTCTTTTTTAGTTGCATATGATTTTGCTTCTTGCATGTCTCTTACAGGAGCACCTTCTGTGATAATAACTGCTAAATCAATTCCAGCGTCTGCTGCTTCCATGACTGCATCACTAACAAATGCAGGTGGAACAAAAATCATACTTACAGTTGCACCAGTTGTGCTAACTGCTTCTTTTACTGTATTAAATACTGGTTTACCAAGATGAGTTTGTCCACCTTTGTTTGGTGTTACACCACCAACTATCTTAGTACCATAAGCTAAACACTGTTCTGCATGGAAAGTTCCTTCTTTACCAGTAAAACCTTGAACGATTACTTTTGTATCTTTGTTTACTAATATACTCATTATAACTCTCCTTTAGCTGCTGCAACTGATTTTTTAGCACCATCACCTAAGTCAGTCGCTGCTATAACATTTGCTATTCCTGCATTTTTTAGTATTTCTGCAGCTTCAGGTGCATTTGTACCATCAAGTCTTACAATTACTGGAACATGGACATCTACAAGTTTTGTAGCTTCAAGAATTCCGTTTGCGATTCTGTCACATCTTACGATTCCACCAAATATATTGACAAATATAGCTTTTACATTAGGGTTTTTAAGAATGATTTCAAAACCTTTTGCAACAGTTTGTGCATTTGCTTGTCCACCAACGTCTAAAAAGTTTGCAGGAGTTCCACCCATGTAGTTAATCGTATCCATAGTACCCATTGCAAGTCCTGCTCCGTTTACCATACAACCAATTTCACCATCAAGTGCAATATAGCTTAAACCATACTCACTAGCTTCTCTCTCATCTGCATCTTCTTCACTTAAATCTCTCATAGCTTCAATATCAGGATGACGTCCTAATGCACTGTCGTCAAATCCCATCTTTCCATCAAGTGCTATAAAATCGCCAGCACCAGTTTTAACAAGAGGGTTTATCTCTATCATTTCTGCATCATTTTCCATATATACTTGGTAAAGTGCAGCAGCAAATTTAATAAACTTACCAATTTCTTCTTTTGGAAGACCTAATCCAAAAGCAAGCTCACGTCCGTGAAAACCTTTAAAGCCAATAGCAGGGTCAACTGCTACTTTTATAATCTTCTCAGGAGTCTTCTCAGCTACATCTTCAATAGCCATACCACCTTCAGTTGAAGCCATAATAACTGGCATCTCACGAGCACGATCTAGGACAACCCCAAGATAAAGCTCTTCAGCAATGTCAGCACCCTCTTCTATGTAAACTTTTGAAACTAATTTACCTTCAGGTCCAGTTTGGTGAGTAACTAAAGTCATTCCAAGAATCTCTTTAGCAAACTCTTCTACTTTTTCTAAACTAGTAGCAACTTTTACACCACCACCAAGTCCTCTACCACCTGCGTGGATTTGAGCTTTTACTACCCAAACTTTTCCACCAAGTTTCTTTGCGTTTTCTACTGCTTCTTCAACCGTAGTTGCTATATAGCCTTTTGGTACTGGCACACCATACTTAGCAAATATCTGTTTTGCTTGATATTCATGAACGTTCATAGAGCCTCCTGCTTAATTTTGTCAAAATTCTATAGTTATTTGTCTATCATCATGATAAAATACTCAACTATATATATTATTTTCTTATAATTTAAGTTTCAAGTAAACTTGCATGACATAAATGTTACATAATTACTTAACCTCGTATTTTGCCCTTCCAATCTTATATAAATCTTGATTATAAGTATCATTTATCACAGTAAGTGGAAAATCGATTACTTCAAGCTTTCTTATTGCTTCAGGTCCAAGTTCAGGATAAGCTATTACTTCTGCACTTTTTATTTGACGAGCCAAAAGTGCTCCAGCACCACCAGTTGCACCAAAATAGATAGCCTTAGACTTGCTACACGCATCTGTTACATCTTTGTTTCTCTTTCCCTTGCCTATCATCCCTCTAAGACCTTTTTCATTTATAAGTCTTGGCGAATATGAATCCATACGATAAGAGGTAGTTGGTCCTGCACTTCCTATAGGATCACCTGGTTTTGGAGGAGTTGGTCCAACAAAATAGATAACAGAGCCATCTACATCAAAAGGTAATTCTTCTTTAGCATCCATCAAATCAATAAGCTTTTTGTGAGCCGCGTCACGTGCAGTATATATAATACCACTTAGATAAACAATATCTCCAGCTTTTAGTTGAACTACATCTGCTTCGCTTAAAGGTGTTGTTAAATTATATGTTTTACTCATCATAAATTCCTAAAGCTTTATAACAGTATGTCTACTGCTATGACACTGAACATTTACTGAAACAGGAAGACTAGCAATGTGACATGGATTTTTTTCAATATGAACACCAAATACTGTTTGCGTTCCTCCCATTCCCATAGCACCAATTCCAAGTTTATTTAGCTCTTCAACTAGCTCTTTTTCCATAGAATCTAAAGTTTCATCTTCATTTACACTTCCAAGTTTTCTAAAAAGTGCATGTTTACTTGAGATAACAGCTTTCTCAAAAGTACCACCAATTCCAACTCCAACAGTAAGTGGAGGACAAGGATTTGGCCCAGCATTTGAGACAACTTCTTTAACGTAATCAATCACACCAGCTCTTCCAGCAGCTGGAGGAATAACAGTAGCACGACTAACATTCTCACTACCACCACCTTTTGCAGCATACTCTATCTCAAGCTCATCACCCTCAACTAAATCAAAATGAATTACAGCAGGTAAGTTGTAACCTACCTCATCTTTAAGGTTTGCTCTTGTGTCCCAATGACATGTAGATGCTCTTAAATACCCATCAACATAACCTTTTTCAGTTCCCTCATTAATAGCAGCTTTCAGAGTTCCACCAACAACTTTTACATCTTCACCAACTTTTACAAAAAATACTGCCAACCCAGTATCTTGACAAAGTGGTTTATCTTCACTTGAAGCAATGTCGGCATTTTCAAGAAGTTGTTTTAAAACCTCTTTAGCCACTGGACTTTCCTCTTTTTGATAAGCCTCATTCATCTTATCTAAAGCATCTTTTGGAAGGTTTGTACCACTATACATAATACTATCTCTTATAGACTTAACAATATCCTCATACTTTACCTCTCTCATTACTTCTCCTCAAAAAAATTATTATTATGTAATGTTCCCAACAAATTGTTAACTGATTCTACACTATTTGCAAAAAGTCTCTGTTCACTTAAGTTCAACGGTAATTCAACTATCTTTTCTATACCATTTGCACCCAAAATTACAGGAACTCCATTTACAGTATCTTTGTATCCATACTCACCTTCAAGAAGTGTTGCACACGGAAAAATTGCATGTTTATCACCTAGAATAGCTTCTATCATCTTTACTGTACTATTTGCAGGAGCATAGTAAGCAGATGTTCCCATATGCCCAACAATCTCAGCACCGCCATGTCTTGTTTTTTCTATTATCTCTTCTATCTCCAAATCATTTAACAAATCAGTCAAAGCAACACCATTGACCGAAGAGTACCTAGGAAGTGGTACCATATCATCACCATGACCACCCATAACACTTGCAGTCACTTGACCATGACCAAAACCAAGTTTTCCAGATATTAGAGTTTCCATTCTTGAACTATCTAAAATTCCAGCCATACCTACAACTTGATTTCTGGGATAATCACCAACTTTTAGTGCGGTATAAGTTGTAGCATCGAGAGGATTTGTTACCATTATAAGTATAGCTTGAGGTGCATACTCTTTTACCTTTTCAACTATTTGTTTTACTATTTTTGCATTTATCAAGAGTAAATCATCTCTACTCATGCCAGGCTTTCGTGGAACTCCTGCGGTAATGACAATTATATCGCTATTTTGTATATCAGTATAATCACTTGAGGCATGAATAAGCGTATGACTTCCTTCAGGAGAAGTAGCTTGTGCTATATCTAAAGCTTTACCTTTAGCCAACCCTTCCACTAAGTCAATCATAACTATTTCACGACAACTCTTTCTCATAGCAAGCCAGTAACAGACTGTTGCTCCAACATTTCCAGCTCCAATAATAGAAACTTTTTTAGCTTGTAACAAATAGTTCTCCTTTACATGTAGATGGGGAATATAATTTCCCCTATCTAGCTTTATATATTATCTATTATACTATTTAAAGTATCACTTGGTCTCATTGCTTTTGAAACTTTTTCATATTCTGGTAAATAGTAACCACCCATATCTACAGGTTTTCCTTGAACTGAGTTTAATTCTGAAACAATTTTATCTTCGTTTTCATTCATCAGTTTTGAAATTTTAATAAATTCCGCTTTTAATGATTCATCATCATTTTGTTTTGCAAGTTCATCTGCCCAGTACATAGCTAAGTAGAAGTGACTGCCTCTGTTATCTATCTGTCCAATTTTTCTTGCTGGTGATTTGTCATTTAGTAAAAATGTACCTGTTGCTATGTCTAATGTTTTTGCCAAAACAGCAGCATGAGAATTGTTTTGAGTATTTGCAAGATGTTCAAAAGATGCTGAAAGAGCCATAAACTCTCCTAAAGAATCCCATCTTAAATAACCCTCTTCAACAAACTGTTGGACATGCTTAGGTGCACTTCCTCCAGCTCCTGTTTCAAATAGCCCTCCGCCTTTCATAAGTGGAACAATTGAAAGCATCTTTGCACTTGTTCCCACTTCTAAAATTGGGAAAAGGTCGGTATTGTAATCTCTTAGTACATTTCCTGTGACAGAAATAGTATCTTTTCCTTCTCTCATGCGTTTTACAGAAAGTTTTGTAGCTTTAAATGGATCCATAATAGAAATATCAAGTCCACTAGTATCGTGGTCTTTTAAATAGGTCTCTACTTTTTTAATCATCTGTGAATCATGAGCTCTGTTTTTATCTAACCAAAAAATTGCAGGAGTATTTGAGAGTCTTGCACGACTCACTGCAAGTTTTACCCAATCTTGTATTGGAGCATCTTTTGCTTGGCACATTCTAAAAATATCGCCCTCTTCTACATCAAAACTAAAAACATCGTTACCAGCTTTATCAATTACTTTTATAAAACCTTCATCTTTAGCTTGAAAAGTCTTGTCATGAGAACCATACTCTTCAGCTTTTTTAGCCATAAGTCCTACATTTGGTACTGTTCCCATTGTAGTTGGGTCTAACGCACCATTTTGTTTACAATCATCAATCATAGCTTGATAAGTAGTAGCATAACAACGATCTGGAATCATAGCAAGAGTATCTTCCTCTTTATTGTCCTTATTCCACATCTTACCGCCACCTTTAATCATTGAAGGCATTGAAGCATCAATGATGACATCTGAAGGAACATGAAGATTTGTTATGCCTTTGTCAGAGTTAACCATAGCGACTCTTGGTTGAGTTGCGTATACTGCTTCTATGTCAGACTCTATCTCTGCTTTTTTAGTGGCATCTACTGATTCTAATTTTGTATAAAGATCACCTAAGCCGTTGTTGAAATTTACACCTATCTTATTGAAAAATTCACCATGTTTTGCTATAAGGTCTTTAAAAAACACTTTTACAGCATAACCGAACATAATAGGGTCACTTACTTTCATCATAGTAGCTTTAAGGTGAAGTGAAAGTAAAATATCTCTTTTTTTTGCTTCATCTATTGAGCTTTGATAAAACTCTTGAAGTGCTTTTACTCTCATACGAGTTGCATCTATTACCTCTCCTGCTTCTAATGGTGTTGAAGCTTTTAGAACTGTCTCTTTGCCACTCTTATCAAAAAATGAAATTTTTACATCATCTGCACTACTCATTGTAGTTGAAAGTTCTGCTCCATAAAAATCATCGCTATTCATATGAGTTACATCTGTTTTAGAGTCTTTTTTCCATTCACCCATACGATGAGGATTGTTTTTAGCATAGTTTTTAACTGCACTTGGAGCACGTCTGTCAGAGTTACCCTCTCTAAGAACAGGGTTAACAGCGCTTCCAAGAATCTTAGCATATCTATCACTTGCATCTTCATACGATGGTACAGCGTAACCTTTTGCTTGAAGTTCAGTTATTACAGCTTTGAGCTGAGGTATAGAAGCAGAAACATTTGGTAGTTTAACTATGTTTGCAGTTGGGTCTTGTGTTAGTTTGCCAAGTTCGGTTAAATAATCACTGATTTTCTGCTTATCTGTTAAATTTTCTGGAAAGCTAGCGATTACTCTACCCGCTAGTGAGATATCTTTAACAACCATCTCAATTCCACTACTTTTTGTAAATGCCTTTACCATAGGTAAAAAAGAGTAAGTTGCAAGTGCGGGTGCCTCATCAACCTTTGTATATACTATCTTCGATACTGACTCCATCTATTCTCCTTAAAATTTATTAACAATATTATAACTATATTGATTAAATTCTTAGATACCTTTTAAATCAATATATTATTTTTAAATAAACTATAATGTGTGAAAAAAGCACTTTACCTAAAATAAAAGCCATTTATAAGCTAATCATTTTTTATTTTTTATTTATATTTCTTAAATGACCTTTATATGTTTTAGAAAAAATATGTCCTCTATTTTTCGATTTAACAAAATATAGGTAACTAGTTTTTTTAGGAAATATTGCTGCTAAAATAGCTTCTTTTGAAACACTACTTACAGGATATGGTGGCAGACCTCTATATTTATAGGTATTATACTTACTCTTATCTTCTTTTATCCTTTGAGGAGTAACCTTTATATGAGAATATTTTCCATAATTTAGTGTTCCATCCATTTGTAATTTCATACCCTTTTTCAAGCGATTATAAACTACTGATGATACTAAGGGCATCTCTTTTTTATTTGCAGCTTCTTTTTGTATAATTGAGGCAATAACTAGATACTTATACCAACTTTTTTTATTAAATTTACCAAAAATTTTTATAGATGTTTTTTTATGATTTTTCCAAGCATAGTTTATCAAGTAAAGCACAAGATGCCTTTCTTCTATGCCCATAGGAATATGATAGGTTTCTGGAACTATAAGCCCATCTTTGAGAGGGCTATACTTTAGATAATATTTCATAAGTTTTTTATATGAGAGATTATACTCTTGTGATATTTGGTATAAAAAGACATCTATTGTCTCTCCAGGAATCAACGTTATATCGTTGATAGCTGCTTTTGAATTTGCAAGTTTATACAAAAAATCTCCACGGCTCAGTTTTCTTTCACCAATATTAATCCAACCAGATTGTGGCTGTCCTATAAAAAAAAGCATATATTTATCTACACTCGGTGACAAATAAAACTCTTTTTGCTCTAAATATGTTATAATCTGACCAATTGAACCTTGTGGGATGTAAGTAACTTTTGTTGTATTCATTGGTTTTGATAAGTGAAAAAGAAGAGAATAAATGATAATAAACGCAACATCACATACTATGAAAAACATCTGGAGATTTTTTTTAGTCATTTTTCTTTTTATCACTCTCTTGTTTGTTTTTTTAACAAATGGAATTAGAATAAAAAGCATTGAACTTCCAAAAGTTAAAATTTCACAATTGTACATAAAATTAGATAAAAAACTAATTGTAACTATCGATACTATTGACATAGATGCCCAAAGTAAAAACAATAGCTCTATAGAAGAAGTTTATCAATTAATATATAACCTTCCATATCTCTACTCTCTTTTTGAATCTATCTCAATTCAAAACCTCATTTATGACAACAAAATTATACACTTTCTGTATAAAGATGAAGTTTTTTATGCTGATAGTGACTTTCTTACAATAAACGCTAAAGTACGAGGATGGAAAAACTCAATAGAAATAGTTATACAGCAAATGATTCTAAAAGACTTTCATATAAAACTCAATGGCAATCTTGAAGCAAAATTAAAAGAGAGACTATTTGAATTTAGAGGGAACTTCACAACCTTTAACATAAGTGGAGGTGTTGAACTTAGAGTAGATAAAGATGATTTATACTACAGATTAAATACTCAAAAATTTGCTACTCTAAAACCATTTATGGACTTTTTATCAAAGAAAACAGATATGGAACCCCTTATATCTGCGTGGGTATATAAAAAGATAGTAGCAGATGAGTATCAGCTTCACAACTTGGAAGGTAAGTTTAATTTAGATACATTTGACTTTTATCCAAACCTTATGAAAGCAAGAGCAACAGGTAAAAATGCAGTTATAAAGTTTGATAAAAATGCACCATCAGCACTCGTAAATGAACTCGATGTTATACTTAAAAATGACCAACTCATCTTTGATGTAAAAAAAGCAGAATACCAAGGAAAAGATGTCACCAATACAAAAGTACACATCTATCACCTCATGAGTGTTGGAGCTGGCATAGTAGTAGACATTCATGCTAATACTATCTTAGATGATTCAATCCATGCAGTTCTTCATGCTTTTGACATAAAAGTACCGATTACACAAACTGCTGGAACAACCGAAGCCAATGTCAAAATAGACATAAAATTTCTTCCTTTTGGCGTTAAAAGTTACAGTGGAAATTTTAAAATAAATGACGCAAATATAACACTCTCAGGATTACCAATATACTCAAAAAGTGGCTATATAGAACTAGACAATGGCATGGTCTATCTTCAAGATGTGAATCTAAAATATGATACAGTTTTCAATATATATACATCAGGAGATTTGAATCTTACAAATGGAATTTACAAAAGTGATAACAAAATAAACTCTTTACATGTAAAGTTTGATCAACTCGACCTTCTACATGTAGAACATGTTAACTCTAAAGCTACTATGCAGATAAAAGAAAATGGAACTTTCATATACATTGATAGTTTTAAAACTAATCTTGAATTTCTTACAGCTAACAATAAAATAAACGTTGAAAAACTCAACTTGATTTATCCATATTCAAAACTTATGAAAGATATAGACATAAAAGATGGTCAATTAAATATAGAAACTAAAAACTTTAAAAGCTACAACGTAAAAGCAAAACTAGAAGAGATGAATCTTCCGCTAAGCCAAAATGGAAAACAACTTACAAAGATGGATCTAAATGTAACGACCGATGGAAATACGTTAGAACTTATTTCTTCAGATAAAAAAATCAAAATAACAAAAAAGGAAGAAGGTCTAAAACTAATCATAAAAGATATAGATGTCACATTTGATTCTTCAAAATATGGTGACCCTGTTGATGTAGGAAAAGTAACTATTGTTGGAATAAACTCAAATATCATAGATACGAACTCCACAGTAAAAATTCCAATTAATCATTTTGTTTACAAACTTGATGGGAAAAACACAACTTTTAACAGTGAACTATTTGCACAAACCATATTTATGGAACAGACAGATAAAACACTCTACCTTTCAAGTAAAAATCTAACTGATATGTTTGTAAATAGCATATTTGGAAAAGATGTTTTTGAAAATGGTTCATTTGAACTTCATGTTGATGGTGTAGATACCAAGCACTTTGATGCAACAATTACAGCTAAAAACACAACTATAAAAGGTATGACTTTTTATAACAATCTTATGGCATTTATGCATACTATCCCATCACTTATTAGTTTTAAAAGCCCCGGATTTAACGAAGATGGATACAAAATAACATATGCACTTTTAGGCTTCAAAAGAGATGGGGATATAATTACAATAGATGAGTTAAATGTAAATGGCAATAGTGCAGATATCAGAGGAACTGGAACTATAAACCTAGAAACAGATGAAGTAAATATAGATTTACAAATAAGTATTTTTAAAAACTTAAGCTCTATTGTTAGCAATATTCCAGTCTTTAACTATATATTTTTAGGAAAAGATGGAAGACTATATACCGATGTTAAAATAGAAGGTACATTATCAGAACCTAAAATAAAAACTAATATCATTCAGGATACTGCACTATCTCCTTTCGGATTTATAAAAAGAACTATAGAAACACCTTTTAGGATTTTTCAGTAGTGTTATAATAAATTAATTTGATTTTTACCTTAATATTAATTAAGGACTAAATTGGAATTTTATTTATAATTGTATTATAAATAGTATGAATTAGTGTGTCCGGATCAGTATTAAAGGTTTACATATATAATTTAAGTTCTATAAGCTAATTAATTGAAAAAATAATATAATTTTATTATTTCTAAGTTTTTTTTAATATATAATAAGTATAATTTTATTTAGAAAAATAAAAGGTATATAAAATGAAAAAAAACACAACTTTCACTCTATTTTCACTAGTAGTATTATTTTTTTCAGGATGCGCAATAAATAATCCATCAAACTTTGCAAGTGCAAAACCTGGCTGTAAAAACAATTTAGCAAAAGTTGGTAATTTAGAAGTATATACTGACTTCTGTATAAAAAAGATATCTTTCAAACCGTCTAAATATTTTGTAAGTGTTAATAAAGAATTAGTATTTAATGGAACAGACTATACACGTGTAAACTTTGAAAAGACTACAAAAAATGGACATATCAAAGGAGAGTGTAATTCACTAATTCAAATTCAAAATTTTGAAGATATACCATATGTTCTAATAACAAGTTTACCTAAAAAATTAATCGAAGAATGTAAAATTGAATCAAATAGCAACGGATATGCATTAGCTTTTGAAAAAGACACTGCATGTGATAAAGTTTACTATACTAGCCTTAGTCCTATGCTTGGTAAAGTAATCCCTGTAGAAATAGCACGAAAGTGTAAAGTTAAGTTAAATAATACCATCATATTTGAAGAAACTTTTGAGTTTTAGAAATCCACATATTAAAGTGGTATAATACCTAAGAGACTGTAAATTAAACTGTGTAAACCCACCTTTTATTCCTAAATTACTTAGTATATTTTAACAGAATTTCACTGAAAAATATACTAAGTTGGGGATAAATTTCAGGCCAGTTTCTATTACTAGATACATTCCACTTATTTTGATGCTCTTGTGTAGTAAAAAACATAACCCTAAACGCAAACCAGATAGTGATGATGAAGTAAAAACAGGACCAACAGGCTTATCAGAACTTACACCACCAACAGTAACATTAAGTGCTATATATGAGTTAAGTAAACATGGCATAAGCAAAGAGACAGCAGTAATTGCTATAATGAAAAAACTGAAGGTTTCTAAGAGTGTTGCTAAGGGGTATTATAGTAAAGCACTTTATAATAAAGTTAAAAACATACAAAATAAAGATGCTAAAGTTAAACCCAACTCGAAACATGCTATAACCAATAAACAAAAACAAAAAATAATGCCCTTAAAAAACTAGAAAATTCGGATATTGACCATAAAATTGATTTGCAGCTAAATGGTTCAAATACAAGAGCAAATGTAAACTCATTGGATCGATCAGTTAATCGTAGCTATGGAAAACAGTTGGACAATATATTAAAAGAGATAGGAGTAGAATAATGCAAGAAAATAAATTTATAGAAAGAATTGAAAAAATTATTAATTCAGGTATTTTATCAAAAAATTTATCAGATATACCAAACAATGGTGCCACAAATACAATGATAGAAAATGAAGAAAAATTACTACCTCGTCCTTTATCAAAACAACATAAAGCTTTTTTAAAAAGATGGAACGGTGCAAACTTGGACTTTATGAGAGTTCTAGGTGTACATCCTGTTGAAAGTGAATTTATGGAAGAGTTAGCAAAAGAGTTTTTAGAATGGAAAAATCTTTTTGAAGAGATGAATAATAAGGTTATTTATTTTGCAAATGATGTGTCTGGTTTCATGTATTTTGAATTAGAAGATGGCTCAATTATTCAATTAGATACAGATGGAGGAGGAATGGAAAAAGTTGCAAAAGATATGAATGATTTTTTCTTAAACTATTTATTTGGAGAAAGAGCAAATGAATTTATGGAAGACTGGCTAAATGAATTAAAAAAGTTTAAAATTTTATAGTAATACTTAAGTTCTAAACACCTCTACATGTAAAGGAAACCCTTGCTAAAAAGATTATTGATAACCCTACTAACCAC
>CAZHBU010000005.1:28634-50222 GCA_964530865.1 uncultured Sulfurospirillum sp. | reverse complement strand
AGCTTATCGATGTGCCTTTAAACCACTACAATACACTTCGCAACCAAATCAGAAATCTTCTTCCCATACTCATCTAATTTTTCCAAAGTAAGTCTTGAAGCTGAGCCAGATATGCCTACTGAGCCTATTAGGATGTTCTCTTTGTTGAAAAGGGGAACTGCTACACATCTTAGACCGTATTCGTACTCTTCGTTGTCTATGGCGTAGCCCCTGTTTCTTACTTCGCTTAGATGTGATTCTAGGTTTTCTTTTGTGGTTATTGTGTTGTGTGTGTATTCGTTTAGTTTTACTTTCTCAAGAGAGTAGTTTCCAAAAGCTAGTAGTGTTTTACCTAGTGCATTTGTGTGAAGTGGGGCGTGTAAGCCTATGGAATTTCTTGTTTTTAGGACTCTATTTGAGTTGTCGACTTGGTTTAGGTAAAGAATATTATAGTCATCAAAGATACCTACATAACTGCACTCACCTGTGTGGAAATATATATCTTCTAAGAGTGCTTTTGTTTTTTTAACTATGAGTTCTATCTTTGTTTTTTTTGTAGTGTTTTCTAAAACTTCTGTTTGGATTATCTCTTTTGAGTTTTCAAGGTATGTTATGAAGCCTTCAGTATTTAAAGTCGAGATTAGTCTTGACATAGTACTTTTGTCTATGTTAAGACGTTTGCATAGTTCTATCGCGGTTATTGGTTTGCTGTGGGCTATTATCTCTTTTAAGACAGATAAACCTTTTGCAAATGATTTTATTTGATTTGACATCTGATATTGTACCAAAATTGGGTGCAGATTATGCACCCATAAAGAACTACTTTAGTAGTTTATGAAATTTTGCTAACCACTCAGGGTGAGCTGGCCACGCTGCAGCAGTAACCAAGTTGCCATCTACATGCGCACTCTCAAAACCAATATCAGCCCAAGAAGCACCTTGAAGTGCCAAATCAGGCGAACAAGCTGGGTAACAAGAACAAGTTTTGTTTGCTACCACGTTAGCAGCTACTAAAACTTGAATACCATGGCAGATAGAGGCTATTGGTTTATTGTCATTGTTGAAGCTTTGGACGATTTCAAGAACTCTAGGATTTAGTCTTATATACTCAGGTGCTCTACCTCCAGGAATCAATAAAGCATCATAGTTAGACTCAATAACATCATCAAAAGTAGCATTTAGCGTAAAGTTGTGTCCTGGCTTTTCAGTATAAGTTTGATCACCTTCAAAGTCATGAATAGCAGTTTTTATCTGCTCACCTGCTTTTTTGTCTGGACAAACTACATCTACATCATAACCTAACATTAAAAGACATTGAAATGGAACCATTATTTCGTAGTCTTCAACAAAATCACCTGTAACAATTAGAATTTTCTTAGCCATAGTATCTCCTTAAATGTAAGAAAAATATATTTTTTCTCTGTATAAGAAACTTTAACATGACTGTACTTTGTAATTCATAAATTATAAAACTAATTAATTATAATCTTACATTGTGAGATTATAAGTTTTTTCTTTACATGTAATTATAAAGTACTTCAAGTTTTAATTGGATAAATAAAATCATCTGTATATCATTATTTAATGATAAAATTATTCTAAATTAACATAAATAGGATGTGATTATGAATGCTTATCAGCATGCAATGCGTATGGAGAGTGAGGCGGAGAGGTTTTATAGAGATTTAGCTGATGGTATATCAGATACAACTATAAAAAATGTTTTCAATATGTTAGCAGATGAAGAGGTTAAGCATTTTACAGTTTTTGAAAAAATGTCAAAAAATTCAGATTTATCAAGTATCGATAATATGGACATATCTGCTAAAGTTAGAGAGATATTTACAGATATAAAAGGCTGTAATAGAAAGTACACTTTTACAGATGAGCAAGCTGCATACTATGATAAAGCTGCAAAAATTGAAGATAATGCCGCAACTTTTTATGAAGAAAAAGCTACAGAGATGACTGACCCAGCTCAAAAAGAAGCTTTTTTAGCAATAGCAAGAGAAGAGAGAAAGCACCAAGTTCTTATGCAAAATTTAGCTAATTTTGTTGCAAGTCCTGATGCATGGCTAGAGAGTGCTGAATTTTACAGCATAACAAAAGAATTATAAGCTACCAAATTATTAGATTAAAATGATTAATAGTAGTTTCTGTGATGAAGTTATCTTTATCACGGAACTCTTTTAATACAGTTTGTATCTTTTGTCTATCTGGCTTTAATCCTCTTACTTCTAAGTGCCACTCAAAATTTTCTACTGCTTTATTGAATTCTCTTTTTCTTACTTTTTCTTCTTCAAAAGGAAGAACTTGATGAAATTTATTTTTACTATTTAACCATGCCTTTACTTTTTTCGCTCCGTTTGGTGGAGTATATAAAGAGCCATGAGCTTTAAATAGAGCCTCCATTATATGAGTTTCTCTTTTTCCTGCCCATCCTAGATAAATCTTTGTCTTAGCACAACTGCTCATCTTTTCTAAGTCTTTATCGTCTCTTATAGCTGGTGACATAGTGCAAAGTACATAGTCATAACTATCTTTACATGTAAACTCATTCCAGTCTACATGTAGAGTATTTATATTGCTTAGTTGTAGTTCTTTTGCATCATTTTTGAGAACTTCTAGCATCTCTTTAGATGAATCAATTGCATCTACATGTAAGCACTTCTTTGCGAGGTGTAGAGTATATACACCTGTACCGCAGCCAATGTCTATAAGAGTTTTATCTTGAAAGTCTACATGTAAGGATGATAAAGCATCAAATATTCTATTTTCAAATCTGCTTTTATCTGCACTGTAACGTGAGTAGTTTTTTGCTTTTTTATCCCATTTTGTCATTTTTTTTCCTTGCAATGAATAGTGAAAGGTATATACCAAAACCTATAAAAACTGCACCTATAAGATGATAAGAGCTTAATTGTTCATCTAAAAATATGTAAGCCAATAGTGAACCAAAAAGAGGCATAAGATGTGTAAATTGACCTGTTCTATTGGCTCCTATTTCCTTAATTCCTTTATGCCAAAAATAGTATGATAACACAGAAGGGAAGAGTGCAATGTATATAAACGCACTATAATGCTTTTGTGCTAAGCTTATATCTTCTACTATAGAGTAACCCATGAACATATATATCAAAATAATCCAAAATAATCCCATATATACTATAGTAGTAAAAAACTCTAAATCCCCTAACTCTTTTGGTCTAAATTTTACCACAATAGAGTATAAAGCCCATGTAAATGAGGCAGTAAGAACCCAAATATCTCCATAATTTAGTTTTATAGAACTTATAGATGAGAGTTCACCTTGAAGTATAAGGAAAATAACCCCAAAAGTTGAGAGTAAAATACCAATAAGCTGTATTGGCTTGATGCTAATTTTTAGTATAAAAAAAGACATAACTAAGATCATAATTGGGACAAAAGAGTTTATGAGTAGAGCATTTGTAGCTTTTGTGTAGTTAAGTCCAACATACAAAATTGTATTAAAAGCACTTATCCCAAGTATAGACAATAGATTTAAAATTAAGAAATTATTTTTTATAGTTTTTATTATTAACGAAAAGTTTTTGACAAGTATAGGAAAAACTAAAATAGCAACACCGCCCCATCGAAAAAATGCTAGCTGTAATGGTTCCACATCTTCATGTATGCCTCTGCCTATGATAAAGTTTCCAGACCAAAAAAGTACGCATAAAGTTAATAGTAATGATATTTTTCCACATGGATACTTGTTATTTATACTCACTATTATCCCATAGGATACAAGATATTAGCATGCACATCGTCAAGTTTTTTCATAAGTTCATCATCTATTCTGTAATCAAGACCAGCTAAAGTATCGTCTAGTTGAGCTTCAGTTCTTGCGCCTATAATAGTTGAAGCAATAAATTTAAAATGCATACTCCATGCAGTGGCCAAAGTAGTTAGACTAACATCATACTCTTTTGCAATTTGTAGATACTTTTCTACTGAAGCAATAGTTTTTTCATTTACAAATCTTTTTGCTTGTGCTTGAACACGAGGATTTTCATTCTTTATATATTGTGTAAATCTAGCATCTGATGGATATATTTTTTGATTGTATTTTCCAGTTAACATACCTCCTGCTAAGGGAGAGTAGGGCAGTAAAGATATTTGCTCTTTTGAACAAACAGTTGCAATCTCATCCATAAACCTTCTGTTTAACATAGAAAAGTTATTTTGTATAGATTGGTACCTGCTCAAATTTTTAAATTTTGCTGTTTCATTTGCTTTTGTAAGTCCATAAGCACTATCGTTTGATGTACCTAAGTATCTGATTTTACCTTGTTTAACTAGTTCATCTAGTACATAAAGAGTCTCTTCAATTGGAACTGTCATATCTGGCCAATGCACTTGATAGAGATCTATATAGTCAGTTTTGAGTCTTTTTAGAGAGTTTTCTAGTGCAGTTGTTATATGAAATCTGTCAACTGCAGTAAGACCATGCCGTATAGGTGGAACAAACCATCCACTAGAAGCTCCTGCCACTTTTGATGCTAAGATTATAGAGTCTCTAGGTTTTGTCTGAAGCCACTCACCTATAATCTCTTCAGTAAGCCCTGCAATGTCTTTTAATGGTGGCACAGGATAAAGTTCTGCTGTATCAAAAAAGTTGATACCTCTGTCATATGCCTTATCCATAATCTTAAAAGCTTCTTTTTTATCGGCACTTGAACCAAAAGTCATAGTACCAAGACAGATAGGAGTAACTCTTAGTCCGCTTTTACCAATATATCTATATTCCATAACAGTTTCCTCAATTTTTTAACTATTATAGTCAAAAACTATTAATATATTATTTTCTTTTATCTATGACTCTTATAGCCTTTCCATTTGATCGAACTATGGATTTTGGTGCAACAAGTTTTACTGTTACGTTTATATAAAGTGCATTAAGCAATTCATCTTGGATATGTTTTTGTAGACGAGTTAAATCTCCAACATCATCACTCATGACATTTTCATTTAGTTCTACATCAATTTCTAGTTTATCTAAGTGACCTTTTTTATCTGCAATTATCTGATAGTTTAGGGTTATCTCATCTACTTTTGCTAAAACATGCTCTATTTGAGATGGAAATACGTTAACACCATTAATGACAAGCATATCATCGCTACGTCCTACGATACTCTCTATGCGACACAGAGTTCTACCACAACGACAAGGAACTCTTGTGATAGAAGTTATATCACCAGTACGGTACCTAATGATGGGAAGTCCCTGTTTTGTTAGAGTTGTAACTACAAGTTCTCCTCGTTCACCATCTTCCAAAACATCGCCAGTTTCAGGGTCTATGATTTCAGGGTAAAAATGGTCCTCATTAAAGTGAAGCAGGTGAGAGTGCTTACAACTTGAAGCAACTCCAGGTCCTATTATTTCAGAGAGTCCATAAACTTCATGGTAATCAATTCCCCAGATATTTGAAATCTCATCTTTTAGACCATCACTTGCTGGTTCTGCTCCAAAAAAGCCAACTTTCAAAGAGAAGTCTTTTTTTATGTCATACCCTTCTGCTTTTGCTTTTTCAGCTAAGTGAAGTGCAAAAGATGGAGTTCCCGTTATTGCAGTTGCTCCAAAGTCTTTGAGTAGTAGAAGTTGGCGAGAGGTAAACCCAGTTGAACTAGGAATCACAGCTATCTTCATGCGTTCAGCTGCTGAGTGGAATCCAAGTCCACCAGTAAAAAGACCATATCCTGTTGCATTGTGTAAAATATCTTTACATGTAAGTCCACCCATAGTGAAAACTCTACCCATAACCTCAGCCCAAACGTCCATGTCATGCTCTGTATAGCCTACAACTGTTGGTTTACCTGTTGTCCCACTTGAGCTATGAACTCTTACTATTTGGTCCATTTCAACTGAGAACATTCCAAAAGGGTAGTTATCACGTAGGTCTTTCTTTTTCGTAAAAGGTAATTTTGCTATATCTTTTAAAGTTTTGATATCTTCAGGACGTATACCAACCTCTTCAAACCTTTTTTTATAAAAAGGAACAAGATGAAAAACTCTTATAAGAGTCTCTTTGAGGTGGTTAAGTTGCCAAGCTTCTAACTCATCTTTGCTTAAACTTTCATTTTTACTAAATGTCATTTTTATACCATCTATTTATAGAAGTGACTTGCATTTACAACTTCTAGCTTTGCATCAAGAAGTGATTTTACTGCGTCATTGAATTTATCTTTTTCTACGCTAAAGATAAAAATACCTATATCTGATTCATAAAAACTATAAGTGTATTGGACGTTGATACTGCTTTTTGATAAAGCAGTTACAACTTTATCAAAACTTCCAACAATATCATCAATTTTGACACCAAATACATCTGTAAATCTTACACTAAAACCATTGTCTTCTAAAATAGCCTTAGCCTTTTCAGGATTATCAACAATAGTTCTAACCAAGCCAAAGTCAGTTGAATCAGCAAGTAAAATTGATTTGATAGATATGTTATTTTTACTTAGTACATGAGTAAAATCACTAAGTTCACCAGTTTTGTTCTCTATGAAAACTGAAAGTTGTTTAATTGTATACATTATAGACTCCTCTTGTCAATTACACGTACAGCTTTACCCATACTTCTCTCTATGCTTCTTGGCTCTACTAGGCGTATTTTAGCATTTATGTATAGATTGTTTAGAAGTTCACTTTGTATATTTTTTTGAATTTTTTCAAGTGCACCTATGCTGTCCATTGGCATTTCTTCAGTAACTTCAACCATGATTTCTAGGCTATCTAAGTAGCCTTTTTTATCTGCTATTATTTGGTAGTTTAGTGTTATGTCTTCTACGTTTGATAAGACATGCTCTACTTGTGATGGGAAAACATTTACACCATTTACTATAAGCATATCATCGGCTCGTCCCATAACACTTTTCATACGAACATGAGTTCTTCCACATTTACAAGGTGTTAAATCTAAGCTTGTGATATCACCAGTTCGGTATCTTATAATTGGAAGTGCTTGTTTAGTCAAAGACGTTATAACAAGCTCACCTTTTTCACCATAAGGCAATACTTCACCAGTTTTAGGATCAACTATCTCAGGGTAAAAATGGTCTTCAAATATATGTAAATCTCTACTCTCGCAACAACTGTTTGACACACCAGGTCCTATGATTTCTGAAAGTCCATAAATTTCATAGTAGTCTATGCCCCAAACACGTGCAACTTCCTCTTTAAGTCCAACGCTTGTTGGCTCTGCACCAAAAATTCCACACTTTAGTTTGAAATCTTTTTTTACATCATATCCTTCATTTTTAGCAGTTTCTGCCATATGAAGAGCAAAAGATGGAGTAGAAGTAAGAACGGTTGAGTTAAAATCTTTCATCAAAAGAATTTGGCGAGAAGTAAAACCACCTGAACTAGGAACCACGGTAGCCCCTACAGTTTCAGCTCCGTTGTGAACACCAAGACCACCTGTAAAAAGACCATAACCATAGGCGTTGTGAACAGTGTCTTCTGAATTTACACCACTCATAGTAAACACTCTTGCCATTACTTCATTCCAAACGTCCATATCACTTTTTGTGTAGCCTACAACGGTTGGTTTTCCAGTTGTTCCACTTGAACTATGAATTCTTACAACTGCATCTTGATTTACTGCAAACATACCAAAAGGGTAGTTATCACGTAAATCTTGTTTTTTTGTAAAAGGAAGTTTGGCTATATCTTTGATAGATTTTATATCTTTAGGAACTATTCCCATCTCTTTAAACTTTTTTTGATAAAAAGGGACAACACCATATACTCTAGCTATTGTCTCTTTAAGTCTTTCAGTTTGAAGTTTTTCTAATTCTAAACGTGGTAAAGTTTCTGCTTTTGACCATATCATTTATATGCTCCTAGAGTCTTCAATCGCTTGATGAAGAACTTCTATATTTTTAGGTGCCATTTTTGCATTCATCTGTTTTATAGCTTCTTCAATATCTGCTAATGAAAAAGGAAAATGTGGGTCACGAGCTAGTGTAACACCTAACATATAAACATTGAGTGCTTGGATTGGAAACTCATTTTTTCTAGCCTTAGCAAAAGCATCTATTTTTATACTTTCATACTCTATTTCAGGAAACTTACTATCTGCATTTACAATGATAGTCCCTTCACCTTTTTTAAGGTACTGTATGTTTCTAAGTCCTTCGTTACCTTCAAGTGCTATAAGCAAATCAGCTTGTCCTTGGTCGATCGCAGGTGAGTGAAAATCACCTACTTTTACATAACATGAAACAGAACCACCACGTTGGCTCATACCGTGATTTTCAGTTCCTAAACACTTTTGGTCTTTTAATGAAGCTGCAATACTAAGAACTTTTACTAAAAAAACTGCACCTTGACCACCGATACCTGCAATTACTACTTGATATTTCATTTTTCAACCTTTATAAAAGCATCAGTCGGACATACATCATCTAAACAAGCAGCACAACCTATACATAAAAATGGATCTATCTCTATTTTATGGTCTTCATTGTAAGACATTGGAGGGCATTTGTACTGTGTTGTACAGATATCACACGCTACACACTTGTCTTGGTCTACTTCTGCAAAAACTTGTGGAAGTTTTTCAGGTGCTCTCTCTTTATCTAGTACACAGAACTCACGAACAACTGCAACAACTGGTCCTGTTGCTTCTTCGTATTTAGTTTTTAAGAATTTCATAAAATCTATAGTTTTATCTACATTTGGAGTGTACTCATACTCATGACACTCTACACCACAACCTTCAACAATCTTTTTAATGTCGATTTTACCAGGGTTTATGCGCTCAGGAGTTTTTTGACGTCCCGTCATTGCGGTAGTTGAATTATCTAAGATAATCAATACAAATTTATGGTTTTGGTAAACAGCATTTATAAGAGGTGAAACACCAGAGTGCATAAACGTACTATCACCCAAAGTTGCTACAACTGTTTTGCTAGGATCTGCGATGCTAAAACCACTAGCCATAGAAATAGAAGCACCCATACATAAAACAGTATCAATAGCTCCTTGATTTAGAGCAAGTGTATAACAACCAATATCAGATGGATAGATTGACTTTTTCTTTTTGAAAACTTTCATGACCGAGTAGTAGACATCTCTATGTGGACAACCTGGACATAGGTTTGGAGGACGAACAGGAAGCTCATCAGCATATTTTTCGCTTCTATAAAATTCATTTTTTTCAATAAGTCCAACGTTTGAGAAAGCCATAAGAACTTTGTCTTTTGTAAACTCATCTATTTTATGTACATCATTTGTAAGTTTTCCATGTAGCTTTGGAGAGCTAAGTTGCTCCTCTATACATGGATAAGGCTCTTCAAAAACTATCACTTTGTCATAGTCATCAAAAAGAGCTTCAATTTTTTCTTTTGGAAGAGGGTATGGCATATCAAGTTTTAAAACATCTGCTTCTATGTTTCTCTCTTCAAGAGCTTCAATTACATACCCGTTACCAGTACCACTTGTTAGACAAAGAGTTTTTGCACCTTTAAGTTTTTTTACTTTTGGTTCTATTAGCTCAGTCCAGTTGTACTCTTTAATGGCTTCAAGTCTTGCAAATTGCTCTAACCCTTGTCTAAAACGACCAGCTGGAGGAACTGCAGCCCATCTTGTTATCTCTCTTTTAAATTCACCTTTTTTGGGGTTAAATTCAAGTTTTTCATCAACTTCACAAATCTCTCTAGCGTGACATACTCTCATGACAGGCCTAAGCATAGTGATGGTTTCAAATTTATGTGAAATTTCAATACCAAGTCTGACCATGTCATAAGCTTCTTGTGGAGTAGCAGGGTCTAAAACTGGGATTTTAGCAAACTTTGCAAAACTTCTACTATCTTGTTCTGTTTGAGATGAGTGAAAGCCTGGGTCATCAGCAGCTATCAATAGCATCGCACCTTTGAGCCCAATGTATGAAGCACTCATAAGAGCATCACTTGCAACATTTAGTCCGACTTGTTTCATAGTTGCACAAGTTGTTCTTCCTGCAATTGCTCCTGCATATGCCACTTCAAAACCAACTTTTTCATTTGTTGCCCACTCGGCATAAGCTTCAACACCAAACTTATCTCTAAATTTTGTAAAATTTCCTAAAATCTCACTTGATGGAGTTCCGGGGTATCCTGACATCATGTCAACATTTGCATGAATCAGAGCCAATGCGATAGCATCATTTCCCATTAGTATATCTTTCATTATCCTGCCTATTGTTTAGTTGTAATTCTTAGGGTATAAAATAAATGTTTATAAATCCCTTATTTATCTATTAAATTATATTTTGTGGCTCTACATGTAACAATTTACCCTTTATAAATAGGATATTAATTGTCTTGTTCATATGTATAATTTTGTTACGGCTAAGTGGTTTCATTTAAAAGAATTTTTTTAAAAGCAAAATTTAAGAAAAAATCTATTATTTTAAATGAGACAAAATGATAATGGATAGATGCCGTGGATTTTTGTAAATTATTTATTGGAGAGAACTATGGGGTCATTTGACTTTGGAGTAAGCCTTGCTTTTTGGCTTACAATAGCGGGTACTCTCTTGTGCATCTACTATGGAGCTGTTAATTGGAATAAGGGTGCAGAAGAGAAAATTGGTAAAGATGTTGAGCATTGGGCTCAAGAAGAAGATAAAATTGATGAGGAGCTTTAGATGGGTTTCTTAGAAAATATTATCATTATTGCGTACTTAGCACTTGTTGGGTATCTTGGATTTTTAGGTTATAAGCAAACTAAAAATACAGAAGATTATCTCATAGCTGGTCGCGATACACATCCGTTTATAATGGCACTCTCTTATGGAGCTACTTTTATCTCAACAGCTGCTATAGTCGGCTTTGGTGGAGTTGCTGCTTGGCTTGGAAACTCACTTCTTTGGTTGACATTTTTCAATGTATTTATAGGTATATTTGTTGCTTTTGTATTTTTGGGAAATCCTACAAGAAAGATGGGATATAGACTAAATGCGCATACTTTTCCTGAGTTTTTAGGTAAAAGATTTGATTCTAAATTTATACAAATATTCGGGGCAATTATCATATTGCTATTTATGCCCCTGTATGCTACTGCTGTGCTTATTGGTGGAACTCATTTCATATCACTCTATTTTAGTGTCGATTATAATATGGCACTTATGGTCTTTTCTATCATTATCACAGCTTATGTGATTGCTGGTGGACTTAAAGGAGTTATGCTTACTGATGCTCTTCAAGGCACGATTATGTTTGTTGCAATGATAATACTTATGTTTGTGACATTTGATGCACTTGGTGGAGTTGAGGCCTCCTTTGAAAAGCTAGATATGGCTTGGAATGCAACAGTTATAGAACCACTAGCAAATACTGGATTAAAAGAGTTAAAACCTGGTAGTCCTGATTTTATGATGAAACTTTCAACTCTTTGGGGATTTGAAGGATGGAATAAAATGCCAGTTTTTCTATCAAATGGTTGGTTATTTGTAATCACTACTATTACTTTTGGTGTTGGTATTGGCGTTCTTGCTCAGCCTCAACTTATTGTTCGTTTTATGACAGTAAGCTCAAAAAGAGAACTAAATCGTGCAGTTTTGATAGGCGGTATTTTTATACTTAGTATGACAGGAATTATATTTATAGTAGGTTCACTTACAAATGCTTGGTATTATGAGTTTAATGGTGGTAAAAATGCATTACAAAGTGCTGGAAGTATTGGACAAGTGATTCCTCACTTTATTAATACGGCTATGCCAAAGTGGTTCTCTTTTATCTTTTTATTTGCACTTATTTCTGCTGCTATGAGTACACTCTCAAGTCAATTTCACACCATGGGAACAGCAGTTGGTAGAGATTTGGTAGAACAAATGAGTAAAAAAGAGATGAACTCAACAATGGTAACAAGAATTGGAATTATAGTTATGATAATATTTTCAGTTACTCTTGCATATGCATTTGATAAACAACCTGCAATCATAGCAAGAAGTACAGCTATCTTTTTCGCACTTTGTGCATCAATTTTTTTACCATCATTTATAAGTGGACTATTTTGGAAAAGAGTAACAAAATCAGGTGCAATTGCTTCGATGTTGACAGGTTTTTTGGTATCGAGTTTTTGGTTACTCTTTGTTCACTTCAAAGAGGCAAAAGCATTAGGAGTTTGTAAAGCCATGTTTGGTACAAACTCTCTAATAGGTGGAAAAGTAGCATTTGTTGATGCTTTAGTTATCGCATTGCCACTTTCAGCTTTAGTATTAATTATTGTTTCTCTTATGAGTAAGCCCTCATCACAAGAGCATTTAAAAAAGTGTTTCGAGGATTAGTGAGAATCTAAAAAAGCTTTGGTCTGCTTGAGTTTATTCATAGCAGCCAAAGTTCTTTCTTTTTCATTTTCAACAATCAAAATTGCCTCTTTAATTAATGCCAAAGACTCTTTAGCTTGATTTAAATCAGTAATCTCTGGAACATCTTTAATTAATTTTCCTATTATATCTATGTCTTTTTCGACAACTGCAATTTTTAAATTATTCATCCATTTCATAAGCTGTCTCTTCATTCCAAATAAGAAGCAATGATTTTGTTACATTGATGACTTCATCAAGTTTTGTTATATCGTTATTTATATTAGCAGTAGATAATAATTTAATCTGTTGAGTATATAAACCACTTAGATAATGAGCAATATTTCCACCATCATAATTCAAAGAGTTTATTAATTCTGTAAAAATAGCTATGCTTCTGTTGATCCAATATACTTTTTTTTCAATATCTTTTAACTCTATTGATCTTTTTGCTTGTGAAGAAAACTTTAAAATACCTTCATATAACATTTTTATTAATTTTTCTGAAGATTCTATTGAAATATTGTTTTGTGAATACGCTGAATACGCTAAATTTGTTCTCATTTTTTATCCTTATTTTTTATCTGCATATGATGCTTCTATCATCATTGATAATGATTTAAATTGAGCATTTAGTTTACTTATAATTGCATCATAAGCCATAAATTTTTTTGCCATAATTCCATATCTGCTATCTAATTTCTTTACCATATTTGTTTTTTGTTCATTTAAAGAAGTTTTTTCAACAGAGAGTTGTTCATCAAATAAACCTAATATAGAAGTTTTTCCATCTACATAATTTGACAATGTTGATTTTAGTTTGTTGAAATATCCATCTACTGTCTCTTTTGTTGTAGTATCTGTATATGAGCTGAAAAACTTTTCGACTTTATCTGGCGTGTTAGATAATTTTGAATTAAAAACTTCTTTATCTAACTCTAAAATTCCTGAGCTATTAAGTGTTATACCAAAATCAGCCAAGCTTACTCCCTCTTTATTAGGCTCCATTAATTTTCTACTAAGAGTGGTTTTTAGTGAGAGGATTTGACTATTACCTTGGAATGTGCCAGATGTCTTAGAATCTTTATCATATTTTATTGACTCTTTTAAGTTACTCATAAGCTCATTATAGTTTTTAATGAAAGATTCAACATTAGATGATATTTTATCAGTATCCTGGGTAATAGTTGTAGTTGTTTTACCTAAGTCATTAAACTTAATAGAAACACCGAGTATAAGATCGTTAACTGTATTGGATGCTCTTTCAACAAAAACTCCATTATATAAAAATGAAGAGTTGCTAGCAACTTGAACATTTCCAGACTCTTTTATTAAAGAATCTAGCCCAAATGTAGATGCAGAGTCCCCTGAGATACTAATGTCTGGGTCATTAGATTCTAAAATTAAAATACCATTTTCAATTTTTGAATTCAATTCATTTCCAAGACCTAAAGCTTGTATTTTACTGTTTATTTGGGTTATATCTTCACCATTTAAAACATCAATAGTATGGTTGTTTCCATTTATATTGAATGTTAAGGTATCAGTGCCAGAGTAACTTCCTATGGGTGCATGGGCTCTATATGTATTTGTATTAAGTCCTAAATCAGTAACAACAGAGTTAGACACACCAGTAGAAGTTAAACTTATAGAGTTATCTTCTCCTGTTTCTTTTGAGCGTATAATTAGCTTGTATGGATCATCTCCTCCAACATCTAGTATAGAGGCGATTATATTACCTTCTCCAGCATCATTAATTAGATCTTTTAACTGCGAAAGAGTAGTCCCTGATGTAACATCAATATCATAATCCTTTGTTCCTATACTTAGAGATAAAATATCATCTCCTGATGCAAAAGTAGCATCTCTGCTGTTGAATGATTTGGATTGATATATATCTTTTGTAGCTAAACTTTGAATGTCAACATAAAAATCTTGTATCGCAACTCCTGATTCAACTGTAATATTAGCAGATGTTCCATTTGTAGAATTTTTTCTTGTTAGATATGTCATCTCATCAGATAGTATAGATGCTGATGATTTTAGTGAAGCAGCCATAACTGTTAGTAAAGATAAATCAGTTTTTTTAGTAGTATTTGTAACAATTTTTTTATCTATTGGTACGATTTGATTTTTTTCATCAACTTCTCGTAATTTTTCAATGATGTCATAACTAAGAGCTCCATTACTACCAAGCCCTATATTGCTTAATGAACCAGGCATATTCTATCCTTTTTTATCAAAAATTGTTCCAATGATTTCTTGCATTTTTTCAGAGAGTAACATAGCTTCTTCAGTAGGAATTTTTCTAATTGCTTTACCCGTGCTTCTTTCGACCACATCTACAAACATAACATTTATTTTGTCGTTGAATCCAAACTGTACATTTGTTCCTAAAGAGTCCATTTGTTTGTTTAGTTTTCCAACTGTTTCAGTTAGTTTTTGGCTAATATCTTGTTTTTCTTGATTATTTTCTCTAGCACTTTTCGCCATTTGGTGAGAATTTTCCACTTCTCTTGTTTGTACTGGTGCATGTGCTTTTGGTGTGCTTATTGCAGATTCTACCTGTTTACTAGTTGAGCTAAAAATATCCATTTTGTCCTCCTTGACAATAATTATTTTCTATTTTCTATCTATAATATCGACAATAAATAATTTTTTTTAATAGTTTTATATGGTTATTACTTGATTTAGTATAGTATTAGGAAAATTTTTAGGAGTTGTCTATGAAAATTGCTTTAGCATGTCAGTCTGTTTTGTTAGAAAAGTCTTTAGAGATATTTTTAAAGAGTTATATTACGCCTTATAAGCAGTGCGATTTTGTTATTAGTGATAGGAAAATAGAAATTGATAAACCACTTTTTTATATTGCAACAGAAAACTCTGATTTGATTATGCCTTTTTCAAAGAGTTCTTTGATGCTGAAAATTGAGAGTTTTCACGGTTTACTATTTGAAGGAGAAGTAGAAGAGAAGATTGAAAAAGTTGATATTGATAAGTTAGAAGAAAAAATTGTAAAATTAACGAATAGTTTTAGAGATGATTTAATAAAGACTATAAAAGAGCACAATGATAACTAAAAAAATTGTAGCTGGAAAATATAAGAACAGAATCATAAATTTACCCTCTTCAGATACAACAAGAAGTACAAAATCTATTATAAAAGAGTCACTTTTTGATACTTTGCAGTTTGATATTATTGATGAAAATTTTGTAGAAGTTTTTGGAGGAAGTGGTTCTATGGGGCTTGAAGCTTTAAGTCGTGGAGCAAGTTATGCCTACTTCTTTGAAAAAGACAAAAAAGCTTATGCTGTTTTAAAAGAAAACTGTATAAGAATTGCAAAAAACGATACTACATGTATAAGTGGTGATAGTTTCAAAGAGTTTCCAAAATTTATAGAAAAATTAAAGAAAAAAACATTTTTTTATTTTGATCCACCTTTTTCAATAAGAGAAGGTATGGAAGAGATATATGAAAATACAATCAATCTTATAGAAATGATACCTCAAGAGTTATCACATTTAATCATAGTAGAACATATGAGTAAGCAAAAAATGCCAAAAATTATTGGCAATTATAAAATTAAAAAAATTAAAAAATTTGGTAAAAGTACACTCTCGTATTACTTGTAAAGATGGAACACCTATTGCTTTAACTTAGATAACTAAGTCAAAGGAAGATTATGAGATTTGTAAGTGTTTTTTTCTTACTGCTATTAACTATCACATCAATAAATGCTGAAAAAATTCGTGAAATTGCTAATGTCATTGGTGTTAGAGAAAACCAAGTTATAGGCTATGGTTTGGTTGTTGGTCTTAATGGTACTGGTGATGGGTCATCTTCAGAATTTACTATACGTTCTATCTCAAATCTACTTCAAACTGTTGGTGTAAAAATTGACCCAAATGATATAAAATCAAAAAATGTTGCAGCTGTTATTGTTACAACTTCACTTCCTGCTTTTGCTAGACAAGGTGATAGATTGAATGTCACTATTTCATCTATAGGTGATGCAAAATCACTTGAAGGTGGTACACTTTTAATGACAGCCTTAAAAGGAGTAGATGGAAACATATACGCACTTTCTCAAGGTTCAGTTACGATCGGTGGGAGAAATGGGAAAGGTGGTGGAACTAAAAATCATACAACAGCAGGTACAGTTTTTGATGGTGCTATTGTTGAAAAAGAGATAGTGTATGATATATATAATCAAAATTTTGTAAACCTTAGCTTGAAAAATTCAAATTTTACAACAGCAATTTCAGTTCAAAAAGGTCTTAATGAGTATTTTCAAGAAGATATTGCAGTTGCAATTGACCCAAGAACTATAAGACTTATGAAGCCAGCTAGTATCTCTATGATAGAGTTTTTGGCAAAAACTTTGGAAGTAGATGTTTTTTATCAAAAAGAACAGAAAATTATTATTGATGAGAGAACAGGTACAATTGTATCTGGTATATATATAAAAGTTGATCCAGTCGTCATAACTCATGGTGACATTACTATAAAAATTTCTCCAAGCAATATTTTAAAAAATGAAGATGGAATCAATATGAAAGAAGGAGTTAATATTCACCCCAATGAAAATTTGCTTCATGTTGAGAAAGATGAAGTAACAGTAGCAAATCTTACAAGAGCACTACATAAACTTGGAGCTAAACCAAAAGATATAATTTCGATTTTACAGAGCATTAAAAGAGCAGGTGCAATTAGAGCTAAGTTGGAGGTAATATAATGATAGACAATTCAATGGCACTCATGCACACAACATATAGTCCTAACAAGATTAATGTAGAAAACAGTACAGATGTAAGATTAAAAGAGCAGACTGATAAGTTTGAGGCTTTTTTTATAAAAAAGGTTTTGGACATTTCACTAAAAAACGACAATAAGCTTTTTGAAAAAGATGCTGGTGACAAGATATACAATTCTATGTATAACGATGCCATGAGCGATTCTTTAACAGGTAAGTTTGGTTTTAGTGAGATGTTATTTAACTTCTTAAAAGAGGAACGTTAAGGTTTTTTATTTTTGACCGATATATAGGTAATTAAGTTATATAAGAAAGGTCAAAGATGATTTCAAAAGTGCAGGCTGGTACATCAGCCTATTTACAGCAGGTGAACTCTAAAAATCAAAAAGAGTCTTCATCGGTTAGTGATGTAAAAGAGATGGACAAAGTCGAATCTTTAAAAGAGCAGATTCAAAATGGTGACTACAAAGTAGACACTCAAAAAACTGCAGAGGCGGTAGCCAAAGATCTGATTTAGTCCTAACAAGGGACAAATTATGTTATCACACTATCTTAAAACTTCGATTGAAGATATAGAAAATCTAATAGAATTAACTTCCAAAGATATACTAGATATAAAAGAAGCAAAACATGACGCTGTTTTTAAAAGAACAAAAATAAAGAGTGATTTAGTTAAATCATTTGAAAACAAAAAAGCTATGCTAGATAATGAACTAATAAAACTAGTAAAAAATAGTGGTAGTAAACCTCTTGAAGAGGTACTAGATGATTCACAACGAGAAATGTTAGAATCAATGAAAGAGAGACTTCTCTCACTTAAACAAAAAAACAAAGAGTATGCTAGATTTGTTGTGACTGTCAGTGAGTTTTATAATTCACTACTTGATAGCGTTTTTCCAAGAGATTTGGAGGGCTATCAAAGACTCAATCATAAACCTGCATCACTTCTAAAGATTAGGGCTTAGTTATGAGCCTCTTTAGTACATTGGGCACTGGTACTTCCGGACTCAAAGCTAGTGAACTTGCTATAGCAACTGCTGGGCATAACATATCTAATGCAAATAATGATTACTATACTAGACAACGTGTTGTTATGCATGCAAGTGAACCGTTTCATTCAACTCCTGGAGATATTGGAACAGGTGTTAAAGTTCAAACAATAGTTAGGATTCATGACGAGTTTGTATATACACGTTTAAAAAATAGTTCAAATTCACTCTCTTATGATACTTTCAATAAAAAATCACTTGAAGAGATAGCTAAATATTTTCCTGATTTAGAGGGTGTTGGTTTGGGTGTCGATATTGAAAATTATTTTGCTTCTTGGAATGACTTGGCTTCAAATCCTGATGATGCCGCACAAAAAATTGCACTAGTGCAAAATTCAGTTACTTTATCAAACAATCTTAGAGATTCACGTGCGCATGTTAGAGCACTTCAAGACTCTATTAATGAACAATTAAAAACTAATGTTGATGAAATAAACCGAATAGGTGAACAATTAAGTGAACTAAATATTGCAATTGGTAGAGTAGAAGTTTTAGATACAAATCGTGCAAATGATTTGAGAGATCAAAGAGATAACTTGGAATTAACACTTTCTGAGCTGATAAATATATCGGTTTTTAAAGGTGATATGACAACAGAAAACCATGTTGATCCAAATCTTACAGATCAAGGAAGTGGATATCATATGAATATAGCTGGACACTCTTTTGTAGATGGTTTTACTTTTCATCCACTTGTAATCAAGAACAATGATAATGCAAGTAGTTATTACTCTATCTACTCCAAGTCACAAGATGGCTCTACTGTAGAAATAACAGGTAAACTTGTTGGTGGAAAAGTTGGTGCAATGCTTGATTTGAGAGGGAGAAATATAGATCCCGCAAAAAATAGTGGATTTCCTGTTGATGGAACACTTCAGGGGTATGTTGATGATTTAGATGTGTTTGCAAAAACTTTTGTAGAACAGACAAATAACATATATGCAAGAAGTTCACAAGAGAGCATGAATTCATTTTCAAATGTTGATTTGAAAGATGATTCTTCGCTAATAAACTATAGTAAGTCTCTTAAGAGTGGTACTTTTGATATTGTTATGTATGATAAACAAGGTAATGAAGTTGGTAGAAAAACAATTGATATAAATTCTCTTACAACTATGAATGATAGTACAATTAGCCCAAGTATAGTTGATCAATTTAATACAAATAGTGATGATAACGGAGACAATAACTCTCTAAATGATATAGATGATTATTTTAATGCAGTTTATAGTTTTGAAGATATAACGAGTAGTGGTATTTTGACATTTGATTCCAAGGATAGCTTATCAGGTTATACTATTGCAGTTGAGGATCACGGTACTAATTTTGCAGGGGCAATAGGATTAAGTTCTTTTTTAGAAGGTGATAATGCTTCAAATATGGATGTTGTTTTAAAGTATAAAAAAGATCCAACAAAAATGAATGCTTATAGTGCACCAGTAGCAGGTAATAATGATGTTGCAAATGACATGGTTCAAATGCAGTATGATAAGTTTGATTTTTATAGAGCAAATAATACAACTATTACTGAGAGCATTGAGGGATTTTATAGATTTATAACAACACAAATAGCAACTGATGGTGAGAGTGCAAATAGAAACTTTGAAACTAGTACAGCACTTTTTAATACAATAAATAGTGAATTTCAATCAATTAGTGGAGTAAATATAGATGAAGAATTAACTGACTTGATGAAATTTCAAGCTAGTTATGGAGCAAATGCAAAAGTTATAACTACTATTGATCAGATGTTAGATACTCTTTTAGGATTGAAGCAATAGTGAAGTTTCCAGTTTTTAGTACCATATCTATTATAAGTGTAATATTTTTATCTTTTTTCGGACTCTGTATCTACTCAGGATTGGCATATGAACTCAATCCTGAAGCAATACTTTTACCACCCTCATGGGAAAATCCATTAGGAACAGATAGGCTTGGTAGAGATCTGTTAGCTAGGGTTATGGAGGGTGGTAAAATATCTTTAACAATCGGTTTGGTAAGTGCAGTGGCAACAAGTTTAGTGGGTCTTATTATAGGTGTTAGTGCTGGCTTTTTCAAAGGTAATACAGATAAAACTATCATAGTTTTGATTGATTTATTTCTTACATTTCCGACTTTTTTTCTGCTCTTAGCACTTGTTAGTTATGTAAATGCTTCAATTTGGGTTATTATAGTAGTTATATCCATTACAGGATGGATGGGAATGGCTAGAATGATAAGAAGTGAAAGCTTTGCTATATCAAATGCTCCTTTTATAAAAATTCTTAAAATTGGTAAAGTTAATTCTCTTAAAATCATACTAAAATACTTTGCACCAATACTTGCTCCGATATTTTTTATAAGTTTTACTTTTGGTATAAGTGGAGCTATTTTGGCTGAGAGTGGGCTTAGTTTTTTAGGTATTGGCATAAATCCACCACAGATAAGTTGGGGAACAATTTTAAGTGAAGGTAAAGAGGTAATAGACATTGCTTGGTGGCTTAGTTTTTTTCCAGGGCTTATGATTTTTATAGTTACATACTCTTTAATAAATATTTCAGATTATTTACAAACCAAAACTGACTCAAAAGAACAACATGGACAGTAGTATTGCTAAAATGCTTGAAGAAGAAGCCAAACTTAGAGATAATTTAGATGAATTGAGTAATGAAAAACCAGATCCACTTATGGTTGCAAAAAAATATAATGATGAATATACATCACTTATATGTGCACTTTTTGCCTATGGAAATGCGAAATTAATCGTAAAGTTTTTAAATAGTCTAGATTTCAAACTTTTAGATAATGATAAAGAGATACCAAATGACTTTTACTATAGATTTCAATCAACTCAAGATGTTGTAGAGTTTTTTAAAACTGTGAGACTATTAAAAAAATCTGCTAGCATAGAAGAAAAATTTTATGAAGGTTATAAGAAAAATAGTAGTGTTATGGATGGATTAGCATCTATAATATCCTACATGTACGACTTAAATCCATATCGTTCACGTGGATATGAGTTTTTGATAGGCAAAATACCTACATGTAAGACAAATTCACCATATAAAAGATGGCAAATGTATCTTAGATGGATGGTAAGGCATGATAGATTAGATATGGGACTTTGGAAGAGTGTACAGACAAAGGATTTGTTAGTTCCCTTGGATACTCATACTTTTAAAGTTGGTAAAAAACTTGGATTAATAAAAAGAAAAAGTTATGATTTCAAAGCTGTTTTAGAGTTAACCAACTCCTTTAAAGAGTTAGATTTAGAAGACCCAGTAAAATTTGATTTTGCATTATATCGTATTGGGCAGGAAAAAAAATTATGAAAAAGACAATTTTTACACTTTTAACTATTTTGTTAGTTGTTGGTTATTTTATGTATAACAAAGAGCCTAGTATAGATATAGAAAAAAGCATAAAAAGTGGAAGTTATGTTTTATATATCAATATCCCTGAGAGTGATGGAGAAAAAGTTACTTTTTCACAAACTGGTAAATTTAATGA